>NZ_RZQA01000035.1:0-15884 GCF_004022915.1 Mesorhizobium sp. M7A.F.Ca.US.006.04.2.1 | reverse complement strand
GCGCCTGGCCGAACCGACGGCAGCGCTCATTGTGTCGCTGGCGGGCGCCTACGACACCATCATCGCGCCGGCGACCTCGTCGGGCAAGAATGTCGCGCCGCGCGTGGCTGCGCTCCTCGATGTCGCGCAGGTGTCCGAGATCATCGAAGTCGTATCGCCCGACACCTTCAAGCGGCCGATCTATGCCGGCAACGCCATCCAGACGGTGCAGTCGAGCGACGCCAAGAAGGTGATCACCGTGCGCACCGCCTCCTTCCAGGCAGCCCCCGAGGGCGGCTCGGCAGCCGTCGAGACCGTCAAGGCCGCGGCCAATCCGGGCCTCTCCACCTTCATCGAGAACAAGCTTTCCGAGACCGACCGTCCGGAGCTGACCTCGGCCAAGATCATCATCTCGGGCGGCCGCGCGCTGGGCTCCTCGGAGAAATTCCAGGAGGTCATCCTGCCGGTTGCCGACAAGCTCGGCGCCGCGGTCGGCGCTTCCCGCGCCGCCGTCGATGCCGGCTATGCGCCGAACGACTGGCAGGTCGGCCAGACCGGCAAGGTGGTTGCCCCCGATCTCTACATCGCGGTCGGCATCTCCGGCGCCATCCAGCACCTTGCCGGCATGAAGGATTCCAAGGTCATCGTCGCCATCAACAAGGACGAGGAGGCGCCGATTTTCCAGGTTGCCGACTACGGCCTTGTCGGCGACCTGTTCGTCATCCTGCCGGAACTGCAAAAGGCGCTTTGACGCTTTCTGCCAAAGCGTATTAAATGGTGAGGGTGGGGTAGACGAAGTCGCCCCGCCCTTTTAGTTTGCACCGCACAAAAAGCAGGCCGCAAAGGCTGAAAGCAATCCAGCAAAGTGCGCAGCGGTTTTGCGTCCGGGATTGCGGTAAAATAAAAGGTGGAGCGCTTTCGCAGTTCAAGCGGAAGGGTTCAGGACGGGATCGGTGTAATGAGCAAGATCGAGACGATCGGCATCATCGGCGCGGGCCAGATGGGTGGCGGCATCGCCCATGTCTCCGCGCTTTCAGGCTACAAGGTATTGATCTACGATATCTCGCCCGACCGCATCGAGAAGGGCATCGCCACGATCAGCGGCAACATGGCCCGCCAGGTGGGGTCCGGCAAGCTCGACGAGAAGGTGCGCAACGACGCGATGGGCCGCATTTCGGCCGCCCCCGCGATGGCAGATCTTGCGGGTGCTGACCTGGTGATCGAGGCGGCGACCGAGGACGAGACGGTCAAGCGCAAGATCTACGCCCAGCTTTGTCCGCAGCTCAATCCCGAAGCCATCCTGGCGACCAACACCTCGTCGATCTCGATCACGCGGCTTGCCGCGCAGACCGACCGGCCCGAGCGGTTCATCGGCATACATTTTATGAACCCGGTGCCGCTGATGAAGCTGGTCGAACTGGTGCGCGGCATCGCCACCGAGGACCAGACCTTCGAGGCAGCCAAGACCTATGTGAAGCAGCTCGACAAGACGATCACGGTCTCGGAGGATTTTCCTGCCTTCATCGTCAACCGCATCCTGCTGCCGATGATCAACGAGGCGATCTACACGCTCTATGAGGGTGTCGGCTCGGTCGACGCCATCGACACGGCCATGCGGCTCGGCGCCAACCATCCGATGGGGCCGCTGCAGCTGGCTGACTTCATCGGGCTCGATACCTGCCTGTCGATCATGCAGGTGCTGCATGACGGCCTGTCGGACTCCAAGTACCGCCCTTGCCCGCTACTGGTGAAATATGTCGAGGCCGGCTGGCTCGGCCGCAAGACCGGGCGCGGCTTCTACGACTATCGCGGCGAGCATCCCGTCCCGACGCGCTGAGCGGATCGTCGGCGCAAATCAGGGACAAGCCTTTCGGTTCAACGGCGACGGGTCTATCAGGAGGCCACCGCCAGTGGCTCTGTCCGGCCATCCACGATCTGTGCGTCGGGCGCCACGGAGACACAGCCACGGCCCGCCGCCTTGGCGGCATAGCAAGCCGCATCGGCCCTGGCGATGATCTCGTCGACCTCGCCACAATTGGCATTGATCGCAGCCAACCCGATGCTGGCGCCGATCACGTGAGGACGGCCGTCCCAGGTGAAGTCTAGCCCGCCGATCGCATCGATGATGGAGCGCGCCGCGATCTTGGCGCCGGCTGCCGAACCCGATTTCAAAATGACCGCGAATTCGTCGCCGCCGAGGCGAGCGACGATGTCGTCTGGACCAAGCACGCCGCGAATAGCCACGGCAACCCGCTTCAGCAGCGCGTCTCCCGCCGCGTGGCCACCCGTGTCGTTGACCAGTTTGAAGTGGTCGAGGTCGATGAACATGAACTGATGTCCGGCGCCTCCGACCGACCTTGTCGTGTCGCCGACCGACCTTGTCGTGTCGCCGACCGACCTTGTCGTGTCGGCGGTGCCGTCCTTGCGCGCCTGGCCGACGAGGTCCTCCATGGCGCGGATGAAGCTGGAGCGGTTGGCAAGGCCGGTCAGCGCATCGTGTGCCGCGGCGTGGGCGAGCTGGCGCTGCAGCGCGCGCGCATCGGTAAAGTCCTGGAAGACGATGACGAGCCCGCAGAATTCGTGGCGGTCGTTGACGATCGGCGACACCACCTGGCGGATGCTGCAGCGCGTGTCGTCGCGCCGGATGAGGACGGCGCGGCTGTTCTGGTCGGCGGGCGCATGAACGCCAACCGCGGGCCGGGTCACGCCGATCCTGTGCCCCGTCTCCTCGTCGACCGCCCAGTAGACATGGCCAAGCATCTTGCCGAGAGCCTCGCCGCCGGCAATCCCGGTCAGCTTTTCGGCGACCGGGTTCATGAAGGTGATCCGGTTTGCGGCATCGGTGCAGATCACGGCATCGCCGATCGATTGCAGCGTCACCCTCAGCCGCTCCTTTTCATCGGCAAGCATTGCCGCCGACACGGTGAGGCGCTCTTCGGCCTCCTTGCGGCGGGTGATGTCGGTCAAGCTGCCGATGGCCCTGATCAGCCGTCCATCCTCATCACGTTCGATGGCCTTGCCGCGGTCGAGGATCCACACCCAGTGGCCATCCTTGTGGCGCATCCTGAACTCGGCCTCAAAGAACGGTGTCTTGCCCTCGAGATGAGCGCGATCCGCTTCGGCGACAGTCTCGCGATCATCAGGATGGATCATCGTCAGCCAGCGGTCGGTGTCGCCATCGAGCTCGCCATCCGCATAGCCCAGCATCTTGACCCAGGTCGAGGAATAGGTCGTGCCGCCCTTGCGCATGTCGAGGTCCCAGACGCCCTGGCCGGCGCCGGCGAGCGCGAAATTCCAACGCGTTTCCGCTTCGGCAATGCGCGCCTCGGCCTGCTTGCGAGCGTCGATGTTCTCGATTTGCGAGACGAGATAGAGCGGGCGGCCGCTGGTCTCATCGCGAATGACCGAACCGGCAAGATGGGCCCAGACGGGCGTTCCGTCCTTGCGGAGATAGCGCTTCTCGAAATGGAAGGAATTGACCGTGCCCGCCTTCAGATCGTCCATCGTCTCCCGCCCGATCTGCTGGTCGTCGGGATGCGTGATCTGGAAGAAAGTCTGCGTCTCGATCTCTTCGCTTGTGTAGCCAAGCATGGCCGCGAAGGCCGGATTGGTCTGGCGGATGCGCCCATCGAGACCGACAACGACGATACCGATCGCTGAATCCTCCATGGCGCGGCGGAAGCGCAGCTCGCTCTCGGCGATCTGTTGGCGATCCATGCTGATCCTGCGGGTGGACAGGGCAGCGAGGAACAGCGCGCCCGCCGCCACTGCCATCGCGATCTGCAGGCAGAGTTTCAAGGCTTCGGTGCCCAGGTCCAGGTGCGACAGCAGGATCGAGGCCGCCAGCACGCCCAGGCCGGCGACGAGCAACGCCAGCCCTGCACGCCCAAGAGATTCTCGGCTGGTCAATCCTCGCCACATCACGATACGTGCCACCCCCGTGCGCAAACGCATGTTCTCGCCTCAACCTTGGCGGATCGATTTTAAGGAAAGGTTGCGTCAGGCATTCCGGTGCCATCGCTAACCGGCAAACAATTGCCGGCATGATTAAGGATCGGTATGCGCGAGCGGGCGAGCGTGGCGCAACGCTACCAGCGCACGAAAAACCGTCCGCCGAGCGCGCCAAGCAATGCGAGCGCTGCAATGGCTATCGTGTACCAGGTGGCGACGAAAAGCGGCGAATCGTCGAAGCAGTGGGCGGCATAGAAGGTTGCCGCCAGCCCGCCGGCGAGCAGGCCTGCCACCGCACCGGCAAGCACCGGCCGTGTCGGCGCCCCGTAGCGCAGCATCCACAGGAAGATGGCAAGCGGACCGAGGCCGATCAGCGGGATGAAAGCCATGCAGATCATCATGTTGGAGCCGACCATTTTGGTTCCCCACAGCGCCTCCGGCACCATGAAAAGCTCCAGAACCACCGCCACGGCTACCAGCACTGGCGCCGCAGCCATCCCAGCCATTGCCCGGCCCGTCGACGCACCCGGCGTCGACAAGGCACGGATCAGGGCGAAGGCGCCGACGGCAAGCACGATGGTGAAAACAAATTTGGAAAGGAAGCGCATCGTGTGCGCGGCCGCCATGAAATCCGGGCGTGGGCCGATGGTCAGCAGGAAAACGACGGCCGCGATCACCGCTGCCGCACCGGCGGCCAGCCACCAGGCCGATTGCAGCGGCATCGCCTTGCTGGTTGCATCGGCGTCCAGCGCCTTGATGAGATCGTCCGTTCTCATGTCATTCCCGCCCGAACCGCCCCTGCCCGAATCGCTTGGCTATCGCGGCAAGTCCGCGATGCAGCGACACCCGCACCGCCGTCTCACTGATGCCGAACTTTGCCGCCGTCTCGCCGATGGACCGCCCTTCCACCGACACGGCCGAGACCACGGAGCGCTGAGCCGGCGACAGACCGTCCAATGCACGGTTGATGTCGCGCTCGCTGACGGTCTCGGTTTCCGGCTCGGCGAACGTCTCGGCGATATCGTCGACGTCGATCTCGATGCGCCGTCCGCGCCGCCTGAACGCATCGATCAGCTTGAAGCGGGCAATCGCATAGACCCACGGCAACACCGGCGCATCCTGACGCCAGGTATGCCGTTTCACATGAATGGCCAGCAAGGTTTCCTGCACGACATCCTCGGGATCGACCCCGCCCTGCACGATCTTGCGCCTGGCAAAACCGCGAACCAGCGCGGCAATCCGGTGCAGAAAGTCGGCGTAAGCCCTTTCATCTCCCGCGATCGCGGCCCGCATCAGCCGGGAAAGTTCGGCCTCGTCCTTGCCGCTCACAAGAGTTCACTCCCCGATTTTCGCGTCTCGGCGCTGATTTGTTACGTGGCCGGCGAAATAATGTCCAAGCCAAACTGTCGGCAAATCACGAAAGTTTGCGGCACCGCCGAACCGTGAGCATCACGCGGAATTGTCCGTTCGGCACTCACCTTTGCACGTCAGCGACCGATTGAAGCACACCAACAATGTTGACTATAGCTGTCATGTATCGATAGGTGCAGCCGTGACAGACCTAGGACCCCCGAAATCGAGGACAATGCCATGAAATACGCTCTTTCCACCCTCGCCGGCGCCGCTGCGCTGGCAATCAGCCTCATCGCCGGTCCGGCAAAGGCGGAAGAGGATGGCATCATTGTCTACAACGCCCAGCACGAAAGCCTGACCAAGGCGTGGGCCGAAGGCTTCACCAAGGAAACAGGCATCAAGGTCACCGTGCGCAATGGCGGCGACAGCGATTTCTCCAACCAGATCGTCGCCGAGGGCGCTGCTTCGCCCGCAGACGTCTTCCTGACCGAAAACTCACCGGCCATGGCGCTGGTCGAAAGCGCCGGCCTGTTCGCGCCGGTCGACGCGGACACGCTGGCGCAGGTTCCCCAGGACTATCAGCCGGCCAGCGGCAAATGGGTCGGCGTTGCCGCGCGCAGCACGGTCTTTGCCTATAACAAGACCAAGCTGACTGCCGACCAGTTGCCCAAGTCGATGCTGGACCTCGCCGATCCGAGCTGGAAAGGCCGTTGGGCCGCCTCCCCCTCGGGCGCCGATTTCCAGGCCATCGTCAGCGCCCTGCTCCAGCTCAAAGGTGAAGCCGCTACCGCCGACTGGCTGAAGGCGATGAAAACCAATTTCACGGCCTACAAGGGCAACAGCACGGTGATGAAGGCGGTTAATGCCGGCGAGATCGAAGGCGGCGTGATCTACCACTATTACTATTTCGGCGATCAGGCCAAGACCGGCGAAAACAGCAAGAATGTCGCGCTGCACTATTTCAAGAACCAGGATCCGGGCGCCTTCGTCTCGATCTCCGGCGGCGGTGTGCTGGCTTCGAGCAAGCATCCGAAGGAAGCCCAGGCGTTCCTGAAATGGCTGACAGGCAAAGGCGGTCAGGACGTGCTGAAAACCGGCGATTCCTTCGAGTACGCGGTCGGCAAGGGTGCGGACTCCAACCCGAAGCTGGTGCCGCTCGCCGATCTGCAGGCGCCGAAGGTCGATGCCACGACGCTGAACTCCAAGAAGGTCACCGATCTGATGACGGCAGCCGGCTTGCTTTAGTTGCCATTCGTCCTAAAAGGACACCCGACCACGCTCCCGCGGGAATTCGCCTTCCGCGGGAGTGATTTTGTTTTTCGAGATGGCATTCGTCGATGACGACACGCTGTGTTCCCGACCGCGATCGCGGTCTTTCAATTGCTGCCGCTGGACGGCAACGGCACGGCGTCTGACCTGATGCAGTCCGCGGTCGATCTCGCGCATTCGGGCCTGCCTTCGGGCACAGGCCGAAGGGCTCGGCGACGCGCACCGCTTTGGCTGGTCCTCGCCGCCATCTTCGTTGCGCTGCTGGCGCTGGTGCCGCTTGCCTTCATCATCTGGATCGCGGTGCAGACCGGCTGGGAAACAGTCTCGGCACTGGTCTTCCGGCCGCGTGTCGGCGAGCTTCTGGTCAACACTGTCCTGCTGGTCGCGCTCTCGGTGCCGATCACCATCGTGCTGTCGGTTTCGCTGGCCTGGTTGACCGAGCGCAGCGACCTGCCGGGCGCCCGGCTCTGGGCCTGGTTGTGCGTGGCGCCGCTCGCCATCCCGGCTTTTGTGCACAGCTATGCCTGGGTCACCATCGTGCCGGGACTGCACGGCCTGTGGGCCGGCGTGCTGGTTTCCGTGATCGCCTATTTCCCGTTCCTGTATCTGCCGGTGTCGGCGGCGTTGCGCCGTCTCGATCCCGCCCTGGAAGACGCCGCCGCCGCACTCGGCCTTGGGCCCCGGCGCGTGTTCTGGCGGGTCGTGCTGCCGCAATTGCGGCTCGCCATCTGCGGCGGCTCGCTGCTGGTCGGCCTGCATCTGCTGGCCGAGTACGGCCTCTATGTCTTCATCCGCTTCGACACCTTCACCACGGCGATCGTCGACCAGTTCCAGTCGACCTTCAATGGACCGGCCGCCAACATGCTGGCCGGCGTGCTGGTCAGCTGCTGCTTCGTGCTGCTCGGCCTCGAAGTGCTGGTGCGCGGCGAGGAGCGCTATGCCCGTGTCGGCTCCGGCGCGGCGCGCCATCAGCAACGCACAAGCCTCGGACGCGCCACCCTGCCTAGCCTGCTCTTGCTAGTCGTCATCACGCTTTTGGCGCTCGGCGTGCCGTTCGTCACCATTGGCGGCTGGCTTGCCGCCGGCGGCTCCGCTGTCTGGCGCTTGGACGAGATCGGCCTGGCGCTTGGCCAGACGCTGTTCCTGGCGCTCGCCGGCGCGTTGCTCGCCACCGTCGCCGCCATGCCGATGGCCTGGATCTCGATCCGCGCGCCGGGGCCATTGCAGCGTCTTCTGGAGGGCTGCAACTACATCGTCGGCTCGCTGCCCGGGGTCGTCATCGCACTGGCGCTGGTCACTATCACCGTACGCATCGCGCTGCCGCTCTACCAGACCTTGTTCACCATCCTGGTTGCCTATGCGCTGATGTTCCTGCCGCGCGCGCTGGTCAGCCTGCGGGCATCGATCGCGCAGGCGCCGGTCGAGCTCGAACGCGCCGCTTCCAGCCTCGGCCGGCCGCCGCTGCAGGCGCTGTGGTCGACGACGATCCGCCTGTCGGCGCCGGGTGCCGCGGCCGGCATGGCCCTGGTGGCGCTCGGCATCATGAACGAACTGACCGCCACCCAGATGCTGGCACCGAACGGCACCCGCACGCTGGCGATGGCTTTCTGGTCCTACAGTGGCGAGATTGATTATGCCTCGGCGGCACCCTACGCCTTCATCATGGTGGCGATGTCGCTGCCCTTGACCTGGCTGCTCTATGTCCAGTCGAAACGGATGGCCGGACGATGAGCTTTCTCGAAATCAGCGGCCTGCACAAGCAATACGGTCCCGTGGCGGCCCTTGCCGGCGTCGACCTCAGCGTCGCCAGCGGCAGCCGCACGGCGATCGTCGGTCCTTCCGGTTGCGGCAAGACGACCCTGCTGCGGCTGATTGCCGGCTTCGAGGCTCCGGACCAGGGCCACATCACGCTCGACGGTGCCATATTGGCCAACGGCGGCGCTGCGGTGCCGGCATATCGCCGAGGCATCGGTGTGGTGGCGCAGGATGGTGCCCTGTTTCCGCATCTGACCATTGGCGACAATATCGGTTTCGGCATGGGCCGCGGCGAGGACAAGCGCGCTGAGCGCATCGTCGAGCTCGCCTATATCGTCGGGCTCGACAAGGCGATCCTCAAACGCCGCCCGCACGAGCTTTCCGGCGGCCAGCAGCAGCGTGTGGCGCTGGCCCGGGCCATGGCGATGAAGCCCAGGCTGATGCTTCTCGACGAGCCGTTCTCGGCGCTCGATACCGGCCTGCGCGCCTCGATGCGCAAGGCGGTGGCCGAACTTCTGGAGGCCGCCGGCATCACCACCATCCTGGTGACGCACGACCAGGCCGAAGCGCTGTCCTTCGCCAGCCAGGTCGCGGTGATGCGCGACGGCAAGTTCTCGCAAATCGGCACGCCGCGCGAGCTCTATCTCAAGCCGAAGGACAGGATGATCGCCGAATTCCTCGGCGACGCCATCATCCTGCCGGCCAAGATATCAAATGGCTTCGCCAACTCGCCGCTCGGCCGCATCGCGGTCGACACCCATGACAGCCGCGATATCGCCCGCATCATGCTTCGCCCGGAGCAGATCGCGCTGAAGAGAACGTCGCGCGAGGGTATGTCCGGCACCTCGGACATGCTGTTCGGCGAGGTGACGGAATCCGAATTCGCCGGCTCGATGTGCACGGTCGCGGTGCGGCTCTTGAACAATGCCGATCCGCCCGATGCGGCAGCGATCGGCAACACGCCGCTGGTCCTGCGCAAACCGGGCATGGACGCGCCGGCGGTCGGCGAGATCGTCCGGCTGACTGTATCGGGAAAGGCGCATGTCTTCGCCTGAACGCCGCGTGGGTGGAGCGTAGGCCTATCTTTCTGATTAGCCGACGCGCTTTCCGGCCTGATCGAACCAGTGCAGCTTTTCTGCCTTGGCAACCACGCGCAATTGGTTGCCAACCGTGGCGGTGGCGCGACCCGCGACCCGCACGACGATCCTGCTGCCACCTGCAGCACAGTGAAGGAAACTTTCGGCGCCTACCGGTTCGACTGCCTCGACCAGCGCCGGCAGAATGAGCGCGCCGGACGGTGCCTCGGCCCCGAAGGTGACGTCGGCATCCTCGGGGCGGAAGCCGAGCGTGACGGCGTTCGCAGGCGCAAATTCAATCGTCTTGCCATCAGCCAGCGCCGGACCAGCCGGGCCTTGCGAAAGGGGCAGGAGATTCATCGGCGGCGCGCCAATGAAGGAAGCGACGAAGGTCGAGGCCGGCCTTTCGTAGACGTCGAGCGGCGCCCCCATTTGCTCGACCAGTCCGGCATTCATGACGACGAGGATGTCGGCCAACGTCATCGCCTCGAGCTGGTCATGTGTGACATAGACCGACGTGACGCCAAGCGAGCGCTGCAGGTTCTTTATCTCGACGCGCATCTGGCCACGCAATTTGGCATCGAGATTGGAGAGCGGTTCGTCGAAAAGGAAAACCCTCGGATTGCGCACAATGGCACGACCCATGGCGACACGCTGGCGCTGGCCGCCGGAAAGCTCGCGCGGGCGGCGGTCGAGCAGCGCCGAAAGTTCCAGTATTTTCGCCGTCGCGCGGACCCGGCTGTCGATCTCATCTTTCGGCGTGCCGCGGTTGCGCAGCCCATAGGCCATGTTGTCGTAGACTTTCATATGCGGATAGAGCGCGTAGTTCTGGAACACCATGGCGATGTCACGCTCGGTCGGACCGGTTGAGTTTACGATCTTGCCGTCGATCGCAACTGTTCCCGAGGAGATGGTTTCAAGCCCGGCGATCATTCTGAGCAGCGTGGACTTACCGCAACCCGACGGGCCGACCAGCACGCAAAGCTCCTTGTCGGGAACTGCGATTGAAACGCCCTTCACGGCCTCGAAACCGCTGGGGTAGACCTTCTTCACATCCTTCAGATCGACGGTCGCCATTCAGCTTCTCACTTTTCGGAATCGACCAGGCCGCGAACGAACCAGCGTTGCATCAGCACCACGACCAGGATCGGCGGCACGATGGCCAGCATCGCTGTAACCATGACCAGGTGCCATTGCGTATCGGCATCGGCGAAGGAGACCATCTTTCTGAGCGCGATGACGATCGTGTTCATGTTGCTGCTGTTGGTGACGAGCAACGGCCACAGATACTGTGTCCAGCCATAAATGAAGAGGATGACGAACAGCGCCGCGATATTTGTCCGCGACAGCGGCAACAGGATATCGAAGAAGAAGCGCCACGGCCCCGCACCGTCGACCCGCGCCGCCTCAACCAATTCGCCAGGAATTGTCATGAAGAACTGGCGGAACAGCAGCGTGGCGGTGGCCGAGGCGATCAGCGGGATGATCAGGCCCGCATAAGTGTCGATCATGCCGAGATCGACCATCACCTTGTAGGTTGGCAGGATGCGCACCTCGACGGGGAGCATCAGGGTGATGAAGATCAGCCAGAAGAAGGTCATGCGCAGCGGAAAGCGGAAGAACACGATCGCATAGGCAGACAGGATCGAGATGAATATCTTTCCCACCGCGATGCCGAGCGCCATGATCGTCGTGTTGAGCAGCAGCCTGCCGACGCTGACGCCGCCGATGCGGCCGACACCGCCGAACAATGCCTCGCTGTAATTGTTCCAGAACTGATCGCCGGGCAGGAGCGGCAATGGCGGCCTGAGGATCGTTTGCAGCGTCTGCGTCGAGGCAACGAACGTGTAGTAGATCGGGAAGGCGACGATCAATATGCCGAGGATCAGCATGGCGTGGGCGATGACGGTGCGGAGCGGTGACTGGCCGATCATCGCTCGCCCTCAGCCGTAATGGACTTTGCGTTCCACATAGCGGAACTGGATGGCGGTGAGCGAGATGACGATGATCATCAGGATGACCGACTGCGCCGCCGAGTCACCGAGGATCAGATTGACGAAGCCGTCATTGTAGACCTTGTAGACCAGCGTCTCAGTCGTCTTGCCCGGACCGCCCCCGGTGACGGCATGGACGATGCCGAACGTGTCGAACAGGGCATAGACGGTGTTGACGACCAGCAGGAAGAAGGTCGTCGGCGCAAGCAGCGGGAAGACGATGGTCCAGAATCGCTTGGTCTCGCCGGCGCCGTCCATGGCCGCGGCCTCGATCAAGGCTTTCGGCACCGCCTGCAGGCCGGCGACGAAGAACAGGAAATTGTAGCTGATCTGCTTCCAGGCAGCGGCGGACACCAGCAGGATCATGGCGTGGGTGCCATTGAGCAGTGGATCCCAGGCGATGCCGAAACTCCTCAGCATGTAGGCCAGCGACCCGATCGAAGGGTTGAAGAGGAACAGCCACAGCATACCGGCAATCGCCGGCGCCACCGCGTAGGGCCAGATCAAGAGCGTGCGGTAGAGACCTTTGCCGCGCACCACCTTCTCTGCCATGACCGCCAGCAGGAGCGCCACGCACATGGCGACGATAGCGGTCGCAAGGGAAAACACCACCGTGACCTTGATCGAGTTCAGGTAGGCCGGATCGGCAAGCACTTTCCTGAAATTGGCGAACCAGACGAACTTGGTCCTCAGCCCGAACGGATCCTGCCTGAGCATGGATTGGTAGAACGCCTGACCGGCCGGCCAGTAGAAAAAAACGAGCGTGATGGCCAGTTGCGGCGCCACAAGCAGGTAGGGAAGGACCTTGTTGGGGAACACGACGCGAGGGGTCACGGAGCCACTCCGAGGTGATGAGGCGGGGGGCACCATGCGGCACCCCTCTCCGCCAAGATGGCTTTGATGAGCGTTTCGGACTGGGCATCATCGACCATTGGCGAAATCGCAAGGCACGGCAAAACTCCCCTCACCGAGGGGAGATGCCCGGCGGGACAGGTAGGTGCGCCGTAGAGCAAGGACCTGCGCTCGCTCTAATTCCCCAGCGCTTCCTTGATCGCGGCATTGCCACGCGTAACCGCATTGTCGAGCGCCTGCTGCGCGGTCTGCTGGCCGGCGAGCATCTTCTCGAACTCCTCGTTCTGGATATCGCGCACCTGCGGCAGATTCGGCAGACGTACGCCCTTGGAATTGTCGGTCGGCGTCTTACCCGTCATCTGCAGGATCGGGGTCTCGCGGCCGACATTCTTGTCATAGAAACCGGACTTCTTGGTCGCTTCATAAGCCGCCAGCGTTACCGGCAGATAACCCGACTTCTGGTGCAGGTATTCTTGCACCTCGGTCTTCGACAGGTAGGCGAAGAAGGCCGCGACGCCCTTGTATTCCTCATCGGATTTGTCCGCGAAAACCCACAAGCTGGCGCCACCCGGCGTCGTGTTCTGCGGCGCACCCTTGGCGTCGCTGTCATACGGCAATTGGCCAATGCCGTAATTCATGCCGGACTTGACGATATCGCCAAGCCCGCCGGACGATTCGGTCATGATCCCGCATTCGCCCGCAAGGAAGATCTGCTTGGCTTCGGAGGTGCGGCCGCCATATTTGAAGGTGCCGTCCTTGGCGAGGTCCGCCAGCGCCTGGAAATGGTTGACGAAAATCGGCGCGTTGATCTTGAGCTCGACATCGCCGCCGGCCAGACCGTTCTGCTGGGTGGCCCATGACACGTCATTCCAGGCCGCGAAATTCTCCAGATGTATCCAGGTCAGCCAGGTCGAGGTGTAGCCGCAGGCGGCCGCGCCGCTCGCCTTGATCTTCTTGGCGTCTTCCCACACTTCATTCCAGGTCTTGGGTGGGCTATCGACGTCGAGACCAGCCTTCTTGAAGATATCCTTGTTGTAATAAAGGATCGGCGAGGAGGAGTTGTAGGGGAAGGAGAGCATGGTGCCGTCCGGCTTCGAATAATAGCCGACTATGCCTGGCAGATACTGGCTCTTGTCGAAGGTCATTCCAGCGCTGGTCAACACATCGGCTGCGGGCTTGATGGCACCTTCGGCCGCCATCATCACGCCGGTGCCGACGTCGAACACCTGGATGATGTCTGGCGCCTGGCCCGCGCGGTAGGCGGCAATGCCGGCATTCAGCGTCTCGGGATACGTGCCTTTGAACACCGGAACGAGCTCATAGTCGCTCTGGCTGGCATTGAAATCTTTGGAGATCTTGTCGACGACTTCGGCATTGGCGCCAGTCATGGCGTGCCACCAACTGATCTGCGTGACGGCAAAAGCGGAGGTTGAGGAAAGCATCATAAAGGTAGCGGCAACACCGGCCGCGAAGCCGAAGGACTTCATGTTTCATCTCCCGTTTGTCATTGGCGAAAGGGGGCACTCCCGCGAAGGCAATATGTGTCGCTCATGACAATCAGACAACGGTTTTGTTGCAGATCGACGAACTTCACCCTTTACCTGACGCAACGCTCGCCTCCGCTTGGAGGCATGGAGAGCGATACGGTTAGCCGGCTTAGCGCGACGACAAGCGCGCCAGGAAGCACCGTCGGGACTGTCAAGCTGGCTTTCGGCGTGTCAGCCCTGATTGCAGCCGCAGCAACCCGAAGAGACACGCCAAGGTTGCAGCCGACTTTATCGATCCCTCAACGGCAACGCGCTACTCGATACTGCTGCCCTGTTTATTTCCAAAGCTCAGGTGAAATAAATGCTGACGGTCTACAATTGTATCGTCAACGAACACGATCTGAGACTGGTCGCACTCGCCGCGCTGATCTGCGGAATTTCCTGCTTCTCTGCTGTCAACCTGCTTCAGCACATAAGCCGTTCCACAGATCGGAACCGGCTTGCCTGGCTGATGATCGCGGCCACTTCGACCGGCTTTGGCATCTGGGCAACGCACTTCATCGCCATGCTCGCATTCACACCGGGCATACCCAGTGCTTATGATCCGGCACTCTCCGTGCTTTCGCTCGCTGCTTCGGTCACTTTGACGGCAGCCGGCATGTGGATCGCCACCTTGCGGGATGAGTTCGACTATCATCTCGTCGGCGGCGCCGTGCTGGGCGGCGGTATCGCAGCCATGCACTACATCGGCATGGCGGCGTTCGAGGTTCAGGGCCGTATCGAGTGGAACCTGTTGCTTGTCGCCGTTTCCCTGCTGGCCGGCGTAACGCTCGCGGCGCTGGCGCTGCGTGTCGTGCAGCGCCGCCCCTCCTTGAAGGCGACATCCGGCGGCGCGGTGCTGCTGACGCTGGCGATCTGCACTCTGCATTTCATCGGTATGGGTGCCGTCTCCATCTTCCCCGATCCCTCGATCGTCATATCCGAATACACGATCGAGCCGACCTCGCAGGCTTTCGCCGCCGCCGCCGCCACACTGGTGATCCTGGTTCTGTCGGCATCGGCGCTGTGGATCGATTTGCGCTTCCGTCGCCAGAAGCTCGAGGTCGACCGCATGCACGGCCTGGCCAATGCCGCCGTGGAGGGGCTGATCGTCTGCGACGGCAACCGCATCATCAGTGCCAATGACAGCATTGCGGCACTGACGGGCATCGCAACAGCGACGCTGAACGGAATGCAGCTTGGCGATCTCTTCGGATCCGATATGTCGGGCTTCGGCGAACAGCCGCAGGAGGCCGAATTGAGCGGTCGCGATGGCACGAGCATTCCTGTCGAGCTGATCGCCAGGAGCATCGACTACTGTGGCAAACCGCACAACGTGGTCGCGGTCCGCGATATTCGCGAGCGCAAGAAGGCGGAACAGGAGATCCTGCGGCTTGCCCATTTCGATCCCTTGACCGGACTGGCCAATCGCCGCAGCTTTTCCGGCCGGCTGGAGACGGAAATCGCTGCGATGGGCCGGACCAGGAAAGGCGGCCAGCTTGCGCTTCTGCTGCTTGATCTCGACCGGTTCAAGGAGGTCAACGACCTGTATGGGCACGGCGCGGGCGACGCCATGCTGCAGAAGGTTGCGCAGTGCGCGACCGGTATCCTTCGTCCAGGGCAGATGGTGGCGCGGCTGGGCGGCGATGAGTTCGCCATCATCGCGCCGAACCTGGCCGACCCGTTGGAGGCGGGCCGTATCGCCAACGCGGTGCTGACCGCCATGCGCGAGGAAAACCGGCTCTCGGTCGGCGGCGGCCTTGTGTCGGCAAGCATCGGCATTGCGGTGTATCCGTCGGATGCCGAAAACCAGGCCAGCCTGATAAGCCACGCCGATACGGCACTCTACCGGGCCAAGACCGAAGGCAAGGACACTTACCGTTATTTCGAAGCATCGATGGGGGCCGAGGCCCGCGACAAGCGCGTCATGGAGCACGAACTGCGCCAGGCGGTCGCACGCCAGGAGTTCTATCTCGTCTACCAGCCGCAGAAAGAGATCAGCAGCGGAAAGATGGTCGGCTTCGAAGCGTTGGTCCGCTGGCGGCATCCGACGCGCGGCGACGTGTCGCCGGCCATATTCATCCCGGTGGCCGAAGACAGCGGCGCCATTGGCCAGATTGGCGAATGGG
>NZ_RZQA01000359.1:0-6029 GCF_004022915.1 Mesorhizobium sp. M7A.F.Ca.US.006.04.2.1 | reverse complement strand
CTCGCCCCTGGAATGCCCCCGCCCGCCGTGACGGCGCTGTTCAGTGTCACCGTGTTGAAGGTGAAGACGCCGGTGTTGCCGGCGTTGATCGCCATAATGCCGGCAGTCGTCGCCGCGGCAACGCTCGTGTTGCCGGTGACGGTGAAGGTACCGGCGATGCCGTCGAAAATGATGCCGCCGCTGCTGCCGCCTGAACTGATGCTGGTCACCACCATGTTGACGGTCAGCGGATCGAGATCGAACGCCGCGCCATTCCCCGTGAAGACGCCGCCGCTGCTGCTGTTCAGCGTGAAATTGGTGGTCTTGGTGTTGGCTAGGACGCCGGTGCCGCCATTGTTGAAGACGCTGAACGCGCCGAGATCGAGGGTGCCGCTGGTGTTGGTGAAGCTGAGGCCGTCGCCCTGGACGCGCCCTGGGCCTGGTGAGCCAACACCGATCGTTCCGGCGCTGACAGTGCCGCCGGCGCCGTTGGAGTCGAAGCGGACATTGTTGAAGGCGATGCCGCCGCCAGTGCCGCCGAGCACAGTGTTGTCGGCAAAGGACTGGATCTCGACCGAGTTGTCCGTCGCGCTGATGTTCTGGCCGGCAAAGGACGCGGCCAGCGCCGATCCCGTCGATTTCAGCGTATTGCCGTCGATCGAAAGCAGAAGCGTGTTGGCCGGCGCAGCTGATGTGGAGAAATCGAGCGCCCTGCCGCCGGCCGCGATGTCGTTGTTGCGGAGGAAGAAACTGGAGGCGGACGTCGCGTTGACGGCGACACCAGTGCCGGTGCCTGTGTTGCGGATGATGAGGTTCTGGAGGCCGCCGGTGACGACGCCCGAGCCTGATGTCGCCAGATCGACCACCGAGCCGGCTGTGTTGCTCTGCAGGATCGGCCGTAGCGTGTCGATGCCCGCCGGTGCCGCGATGATCGGCGAGTTTTGCACGGTGGTGAAATGGAACGCAGCCGAAGCGCCGGCGCTGGTATCGACGCCAAGCTGCGAGACATCGACGGCCGCGTCGTCGCTCTTGAAGGCGAGCAGTACCTGCCCGTCATCGAGTTGGAACGACGTACCGCCGAGGTCAATCGTCGCCTGGCCGCCGTCGACGTTCTTGTTGATGAGCACAATGACATTGGCGGTAGATGCCTGGGCGTTGGCATAGGTGCCTGGATTGAGCAGGCTGCCGTCGCCAAGGGCGGTGGCATCGGCGGTGACATAGTAGACCTTGTACGAAGACAGGTTCGACGTGTCGCCGCTGAAATTGACGTCGTTGAAATTGTAGTCGCCATTGGTCGGCAGCGTGTCGGTGGCGTGGATGACCTGGCCGTTGCCGAAGGTCTCGATCTTCGATTCGGCCGGGCTGCCGCCGTCGCCGAACACCAGCCTGGCGTTGGTGGCGCTGGAGAACTGGACGCCCTGGGCGACCTTGGTGATGGTCGACGTCTGGCCAGCCGGGCCAGGATTGTTGTTGAGGAGGTCACCGAGCTGGATCGTGCCGGTGCCGGTCGTGCCGGCCATGTCGATGCCGATCGACCCTGTGGAGTTGCCTCCATCGACATCAAAATCGTCCGCCGTGATGGTGCTCGTGCCGAGCGCCGCACCGTTGAGGTCGAGGCCGACGGCGTTGGTGGCGCTGGCCGCGATTCCGATGTTCAGGCTGTCGAAGCTCAGCGCCGAACCGAGCGTGCCGGAAATGTCGACGCCGCGCGAGGTGATGTTCTGCAGGTTGACCGCGCCGAGGTCGATGGCGCCGCCGCCGACATTGTTGAGCGACACCCCGGTCGCGGCGCCGTTGCTCGAAATCGAATCGAAGGTGATGCCGCCTGCGCCGACCGTCGCGCTGTCGAGATCGAGCGCGGTGCCCGTGCCGGTGGTGATGGTGTTGCCGGCGCCGCTGACGCTGACCGTGCCGGCGGCGAAGGTGCTGGCGGTGAAGCCGGCGCCGCTCGAGGTGGTGATGACGAGGCCGCCATTGGTGAAGGCCAGTGTGCCCGTGCCCTGGGTCGGACCGATGCTGGGGAGCTTGACGATGGCGCCGTTGGCGCCGCTGCTGGTGTCGAATATCTTCGAGGTGCCGGAGAAGGTGGCCGTTCCCTCGGACGATCCGTCAAACAAGACGCCGACGGCGCTCCCGGTATGATTGATCGTGCTCGAAATATTGTACACGCCCTCGGCGTTGCCGCTGAAGGTGAAGACCGCTGTCCCCGGCAGTGCTACTGCCGAGGTCGAAACGACCGAACCGCTCATGTTGAGCTCGCTCCAGTCGCCGCCGCCGACTTGCAAGACGCTGCCCGCGCTGACGTTGATCGAGCCGGTGTAGTTAAGTGTGGCGTGGACAAGATCATTGCCGCCGGCGAGCGTGATCGCTGAACCAGTGGTGCTTGTCGTCGCGCCGATGCTGGCGCTGCCGCCATTCCCGCCAACGTTGACGGTCCCGCTCGAGGTCGTCAATGCGATACCGATCTCGGCGTCATCGATGTTCAGGGTGGATCCGGCGACATTGGCGATGTTTATGGTGCCGACCAGCGGCCCACCAATATCGAACCCTCTGTAGCTGACGTCGAGATCGGTCTTGCCTGTGAAATTGACCACGCCGGCGCCGCTCAGGCCGATCAATGAAGCGCCGATGTAGCCGGTATCCCTCAGGCCGCCAATGTTGACGTCGCCGCCGAGATTGATACCTCCAAGCAGCACACCAGCGCCGGTACTCGTGGATACGGCCGAGACGCTGTCGAAGGCAACGCCGCCGGCGCCGACATTGGCGCCGAACAAGATAAGACCGTCGGCGCCGGAATTGATCTCGTTGCCCGTGCCGGTGACCGTAACGGCGCCGGTGGTAAAATCTCCGAAGGCGATGAAGCCGGTGCCGGTCGTCGTCGTTATGTCGAGACCGCCATTGGTGAAATTGATCGCGGAATTGGTGTTGGGGGCCGGTGTGCCTGCGGGGAAATTGCCAACGAGACCCAGGCTGACGGCGTCCGTCGCGCCCGAGCTGATCACCTTGCTGGTGCCCGAGAAGGTGATCGCGGCCGAGTCGTTGCCGGCAATGACGATATTGCCGCCAGCGGCCGCGTTGGTATCAGTCAGGTCGCCCGACAGCGTCACCGAGCCGCCAGTCATGCTCTGGATCGAAACAGCCGCGCCGGTGCCGTTGCTGTTGATGGTGCCGGCATAGGAGATGATCGCGCTGCCGCCGCTCCCGGCAGTCGTCGAGCCGACATTGAAAGCCGTGTTCGCGCCGGTGTTGGTCAGCGTGCCGTCGCCAATGGTCACCGTGCCGGTCAGGTTCTGCAGGTTGATGCCGCCGCCGGTCAGCGTGCCGGCCGGTCCGCTGTTGGGCAAGGTGCCGCGCGTGACCGTGATGTTGCCGGCGCCGCCATCGACGTCGAGCAGCGTGCCGGCAACGTTGACGTTGTTGTCTGCGATCGACAAATTGGTGTCGAGGCCGGCGACCTTGAACGCCGTCTGGCCCACGGCGACATTGCTGACCGTGACGCCTTCGATGAAGATGCCGCCGGTATTGACGAAGCCAGCCGCGCTCCCGTCGACGAGGAAGACCGAGCCGCTGCCGCCGCTGAAGTCGAAAGCGGTGTCGCGCACCTGGTTGTTGCCGAGCAGATGCAGGGTATCGCTGCCCGTGCTCTTGACCACGCCCTCATCGCCGGTGACGTTGCCGCCAGTAGCGCCGAGATTGCCCTGGACATTGACCGGCTGGACGGTACCGGAGGTGAGGATGGAGGCGCCGTTGCCGAAGCCGATGATCGACTGGCCGGAATCGAGCGTGAACGGGGTGCCGCTGAGATCGACGGTGCCGACAAAGGCGAAGTTCAGCGTGCCGGTCATGGCATCGGCCTCGGCGACCGTGTAGGTGGTCACGTCGGCGCTGAGCCCGTCCGTGTTGGCGTGGACGATGCCACCGCCCTGGGAAATCATGATGGTCCCACCGACCGCGCTGGCCAGATGGGCGGCGCCGGTGAAGTTGACGTCGTCGAAATCATAATTGCCGAGCGTCGGATCGAGCCCGATCGTATTGACGGTGTAGCCGCCGGCGGCGGCGCTGATGGAGGACTGCAGCCCATCGGCGGACGTGCCGTCGCCGAAGGTGAAGTTGGCGTTGGCCGAGGTCGCGGTGGCGCCGCTCGACGACAATTCGACGCCGACGCCGACATTGGAAATGCTGGAGCCGCGCAGGAAGGCGATGGTCTTGTTGCCGGTCGTCGACGACAGGTCGATGCCGCGCGAGGTCAGGCTGCCGGTGCCGGTGATCGTGGTCAGGCCGAAATCGGCCCTTGTCGAGGAACCGCTCGAGGAACCGCTGAAGTCGATGCCGGTCTGGTTGGCGCCAACCTCGTCGATCGTGGTCGTGCCGAAGCTGATATGTTCGTTGATGTCGAGGAACTCGATGCCGGCGGTGCTTGCCGCTCCCAGCGTAACCTGGGTTGTGCCGAAGGTGACCGTGCCATTGTCGGCAATGAAGATGCCGGTGCCGCCAGGCGTCGTCACGGTGACCTCGCCAAAGCTCGCCGATGCCGTGCTGGCGACATTGGTGACGGACAGGCCGGTGCCCGTGGCATTGGTGATCGACAGCGGCGCGGTCACGTTCAACGTCGCGGTGCCGCCGAGGCTGCTGACAAGCGCCCCGCCGCCACCCGTCGCCGACAAGGTCGGGCCAGTGAAGCTGATGGCGCCGCCGGCCGGGGTCAGCGTCGATCCGACATCGAACAGATCGCCGGTGCCGGTCGAGGTGACCGTACCGCTGAAGGTCACCGAGCCGCCGGTGGTGCCGTCGACCTTGACCGCCGCGCCTGGCGCGGTTGCCGAGCTGGAGACGTTGGCCGCTACGCCGACTGTCGCGCTGCCGCCGGAAACGACGACACCGTCGCCAGCGCCCGAATTGGCGATGGTGCCACCGAGGATCGTGATCGAGCCCGTATTGTTGGTCAGGCTGACATCGGTGCCCGCGACATTGGTCGTCACCAGATTGGTGATGGTGAAGGTCGATGACGAAGCGTTGATTGCAAGGCCGTTGATGCCGGCAGCGGTGCCGCCGACAGTGACATTGCCACCCAGGAACTGGCCGCCCGAGACGGCATTGAAGTTGAGCGCCGTGGCCGTCGCAACGCCTGTCGTGATGCTGTCGAACGCCATGCCGCCGGTGCCGATGGTGATGCCGTCGAGATTGATCGCCCGGCCGGTGCCGGTGGTGATCTGCTCCGTGCCCGCGGCCGCGACTGTGATCGTGCCGCCCCCGGTGGCATCGAAGCCGGTACCGGTCGTCGTGGTCAGGTCCAGCCCGCCGGTGAATTTCACCGTGCCGCCGGTGTTGGCGGACAGGTCGATCGCGTTGGCCGAGCCCGTGCTGGCGGTGATCTTGCCGCCGAAGGTGGCGGTGCCGCCGGTCTGGCCGATGATCCTGACCGCGTTGGCCGCATTGGCCTGGTCGATCGTGCCGTTGTAGGTGACGTTGGGCACCGCACCGTTGATGTTGAAGGCTACATCGTCCGTGTTGGTGATGGAACTCGCGGCCGCGAAAGTCAGCGTGCCGCTCGAGCCGCTCCAGATGGCCACGCCCCTGCCGCCGCCACTGATGTCGAGATCGTCGAAGGTGGCGATGCCGTCGAAATTGTTGGCGAACAGCCCGACGTTGGCGGCACTGGTAATCTTGGTGTTGCCGGTGAAATCGACGGTCGCGCTCGAATCGACAAGCACGATGCCGGTTTGAGATGCGGTCTGGACGGTCAGGTCGTCGACCGAGACCGTGCCGGTCACACCATTGAGGTAGAGGCCGGACCCGACATTGCTGGCCGTCACGCCCTGGACGGTCAGGCCGTTGATGCCCAGGCCGTAGATCGCCGAGCCGGAACCCCCGGAAACGTTGAAATCGAGCAGCGTGTTGCCGTTGCCCAGCGTCACGACATTACCGCCGCCGGAACTGGTCAGCGTCGCCGCACCCGCTGAATCCGATATGGATTCGTCATGATGGATGTTGGTGCCGGTGACATTCAACGGCACCAACATCCATCATGACGAATCCATATCGGATTCAGC
>NZ_RZQA01000358.1:0-6037 GCF_004022915.1 Mesorhizobium sp. M7A.F.Ca.US.006.04.2.1 | reverse complement strand
CGTCAATGCGGTGCGGCCGGGCATCATCGACACGGACATCCACGCCTCCGGCGGGCAGCCGGACCGGGTGGAGCGGTTCCGCGATCTGCTGCCGATGAAAAGAGCCGGTACAGTGGATGAAGTCGCGGGCGCGGTTCTCTATCTTCTCTCCGACGCCGCGTCCTATACGACGGGCGCGATCCTGAATGTAAGCGGCGGCCGCTGAGCGCTCTCAAGCAGATCGAGCATGATGTTATCCGAAAACCGCGTCACACTTTTCGGCATCATGCTCAAAACAGAAGGACAGTATCATGGCTTATGACGTCGTTATCATCGGATCGGGACCCGGCGGCTATGTCTGCGCCATCAAGGCGGCGCAACTCGGGCTCAGGGTTGCGGTGGTCGAGAAGAACGCGACCTTCGGCGGCACCTGCCTGAACATCGGCTGCATCCCGTCCAAGGCGCTGCTCCATGCCTCCGAGATGTTCGCCGAGGCCGGCCACTCCTTCGACACGCTCGGCGTCGAGATATCGGCGCCGAAATTGAACCTGAAGAAGATGATGGCGCACAAGGATGCGACGGTGTCGTCGAACGTCAACGGCGTCGCCTTCCTGTTCAAGAAGAACAAGATCGACAGTTTCCGCGGCACCGGCAAGGTGCTCGCCGCCGGCAAGGTGTCGGTCACCTCCGAGGACGGCAAGGTCGAGGAGATCGAGACCAAGAACATCGTCATCGCCACCGGCTCGGATGTCGCCGGCATTCCCGGCGTCAAGGTCGACATCGACGAGAAGGTGATCGTGTCGTCGACCGGCGCGCTGTCGCTGGATAAGGTTCCCGGCCATCTGGTGGTGGTCGGCGGCGGTGTCATCGGGCTCGAGCTCGGCTCGGTGTGGGCGCGGCTCGGCGCCAAGGTCACCGTGGTCGAATTCCTCGACACCATCCTGGGCGGCATGGACGGCGAGGTCTCCAAGCAATTCCAGCGGTTGCTGGGCAAACAGGGCTTCGAGTTCAAGCTCGGCGCCAAGGTCACCGGCGTGGCCAAGGCCAAGAAGGGTGCGACCGTCACCTTCGAGCCGGTCAAGGGCGGCGCCGCCGAGACCATCGAGGCCGATGCCGTGCTGATCGCCACCGGCCGCCGCGCCTATGCCGACAGCCTCGGGCTCGGGGAAGCCGGCGTCGAGGTCGACGAGCGCGGCCGGGTCAAGACCGATGGCCATCTCAAGACCAATATCCCGGGCATCTATGCCATCGGCGATGTCATCGCCGGGCCGATGCTGGCGCACAAGGCCGAGGACGAGGGCGTGGCGGTAGCGGAAACCATTGCCGGCCAGGCCGGCCACGTGAACTATGACGTCATTCCGAGCGTCGTCTACACCAGCCCGGAAATCGCCTCGGTTGGCAAGACCGAGGAAGAATTGAAGAAGGCCGGCATCGACTACAAGATCGGAAAGTTCCCGTTCAGCGCCAATGGCCGGGCGCGCGCCATGCTGCACACGGACGGTTTTGTGAAGATCCTCGCCGACAGGCAAAGCGACCGCGTGCTCGGCGTGCATATCGTCGGCTTCGGCGCCGGCGAGATGATCCACGAGGCGGCGGTGCTGATGGAGTTCGGCGGTTCGTCGGAGGATCTCGCCCGCACCTGCCATGCGCATCCGACGATGTCGGAGGCGATCAAGGAGGCGGCGCTGGCGACGTTCTTCAAGCCGATCCACATCTAAAGCCCTTTCATAAACTCTACTCCGGCGGCCATCTGGCGAGGTTTTCTCCGCTTTCACAGCGCCGCACGTCCTCCTGGACGCTTAAAGGATGCTGTGACCCTTTTTGATTGGCGCATGATCCTCTCCGAAAATCGGACTGATCTTCGGGGTCATGCGCTGCTCACGGACCCAAATGTCCGCTGCGCTCCGGTTCTCGAAAACCACACCAGCTGACTCACCGGAGCGAGTTTCTGGAAAGGCCTTTCTGGCGGCCCCTACAAAACAAAACGGCCCGCTTTTCAGCGGGCCGTTCGTAACTGATATCGAGCCAATCACTGGGCCGGTGCAGGTGCCGGCGCAGGGGCTGGTGCCGGCGCAGGAGCCGGTGCGGGCGCGGGTGCCGGGGCAGGCGCCGGTTCTGCAGGTGCCGGAGCAGGCGCGGGCGCAGGTTCAGCCGGCTTCATCGGTTCCGCCGGTGCAGGCGCTGGGGCCGGTGTGCTGGCCGCCGGCGGCTCGGCGGGTGCCGGGTGCTCACCACTTCTTCCGAAAACATAATACGCGACAACCGCCAGAATAACGACGACCAGGGCAATCAGCCAACCGCTACCACCGCCGCCGCCACTTGGCCTTGGTGCGTTGGTGGACGAATTGAACGGGTCGTTTGGATTCGGTGTGTTCGCCATAAAAGTGTCCTCCGTGGATGAAAAATATCAATCAACACCATACAACGCGCAATCATTGAACTGGTTTCACGCTAGGGTTGGAAAACGCCAAAAACAAGGACAATCCTGCCCTTCCGCAGCCGGAGTGGCGTCGTTTCGCCACGCAGCGCGCCAAGTTTGCGTCTGTTAAGGTCGAATCAGAGGGTTTTGCCGTGACGAATTCGTCAGCTCAGCTTGTCCCGAATCACTGCGATGCTCTTGCCAGAGCCCAGTTCGCAGACCGCTATGTGCTGGTCACTGAAGGCCTTTCCTTAACCGCACTCGGCGCGGCCGAACGCGCTCTGGGGCGAACGCCGCCCTGGGTCGGCAGGCTCATGGCGCTGCGCAATCTTGCCGTCAGGCCGTTCCGGCTGAAGACGGGCCTGGAAACTGCGGTGTTGCCGTCGGGCCGGATCGGGATATTTCCGCTCATCAGCCAGTTTCCCGGCAAGGTTGTGCTTGGCCTCGACGACCGGCATCTCGATTTCCGTGTCCTGGTCGAAGTCAGGGATCTTGGCAGCGGCCGGCAAGAGGTGGCCGCGACGACGATCGTCAAGACGCACAATTGGCTCGGGCGCGCCTATCTCGCGATCATCATGCCGTTTCACCGGATGGTCGTTCCGGCGATGCTGGCCCAGATCCTGGCGAAGTAAGCTGAAGTCACTAAAGTCCGACAGGCGTGACGGTGTAACCGGCCTTGCGGAAACCCTCGACCAGGCCTTCGGGGCCGGGGAGGTGGAGGGCGCCGACCGCCATGAAGACATTGCCTTTGGCAAGGATCGGTTCGGCATGCTCGACCATCACCTTGTTGCGGCTGGTGATCATGGTTTCCTCGAACGCCGCATAGCCCGCGGGGTCGTCCTGTTGGTCCGGCATGGCCGCACGAAACAGCGGCCAGAACATGCCGGTGTCGCCACGCTGGTAGAGCACGATCATGGTTTCGTTGATGTCGTTGACCTTGTCGCCGAGCTTCAGCGTGTCGACGAGGCCCTTCATGTGAAACGCCAGCGGCAGCGAGGCCATGGCGCGCAGTTGGCCTTCAGCCGTCTCCAATCCTTCCACCGGCTTGCCGGAAGCCTTCGCGCCTTCCGCCAGCCTGACATCGAGCACCGGGGCGCCGCCTGACTGACGGGCCAGCTCGCAGGCCGGCAGTGCCATCATGGCCGAGAGCATCCACGGCTTCATCTTGGCAACCGTTGCCGGCGGAATGCCGCGTGCGTCGAGCGCGGTGTTCATGGCCGCCGCATCGTCGGGCGACAGTAGCGACGCCAGCGTCGTCGAATCCGTGAACATCATCAGGTCCGGCTCCTTGAGCATCGCTACCATCATCTTCTGCTTGTCGAGCACGTCGGTGGTTTCGATGACGATGGTGCCGGCGGCGTCATAGGCTTTCTGCGCTTCGGGAGGCAGCGTGGTGACGCGCGGGTCGGTCATATGCATGGTGCCGAACAGGAAGGACGGCTTCTCGCCGGGCTTTTCCAGCTTCCACAACAGGCCCTTGCCGTTCGGCGTCGCGGCGGCTTCCGCTTCGATCTTGCGGTAGGTCGCCGGATCGTTCTTCTGCAGGGCCGACAGCATGTCGGCACCGGTGCAGGTCGGGACTTCGGCATGCGCCTTGCCGGCCGCGAACAGCAGCACGGCGAGGAACGACAGGAAGAACAGAACATTGAGCGCGACGAGCAGCTTCAGCGACACGGAAGCAGCACGGTCGGCGATGGCTATGACGCGTTTCATGAGCCTCTTCTAGGACTGAAAAGCGGCAAAACGGTTAACCTGTGCTGAGAAATTGTCTTGGACTGGCTATCGCCCTCAACTGACGTCGATGGGGCTCATGCTTCAACGATTAGCGGAAACGCCCATTTCTTCGTCATCCCAGGGTCTCCGCGACGGAGCTTCGCTCCTGCTTCGCCCAGGGACGACGACGTTGGGGAGGCTTTCGGCCAAATGGTGAACGTTACCGGCGTTCACGCCCTGGGATGCGCCTGCTCATAAATCTCGAGCAGCCTCGCGGTGTCGACGCCGGTGTAGATTTGCGTCGTCGACAGGCTGGCGTGGCCGAGCAGTTCCTGGATGGTGCGCAAATCACCGCCGCGGCCGAGCAGATGCGTGGCGAAGGAATGGCGCAGCGCATGCGGCGTCGCGGTATCGGGCAGGTTGAGCGCCGAGCGCAGCTTGGCCATGTCGCGCTGGACGATGGCTGGGTTGAGCGGGCCGCCGCGGGCGCCGCGGAACAGCAGGCCCTTGGGGTCGAGATGGTAGGGGCAGAGCCGGCGATATTCGGCGATTGCCCTGAGCGCCACCGGCAGCACCGGCACCAGGCGCGTCTTGCCGCCCTTGCCGGCAACGCGCAGCACCGTGTCGGCCGCCGACGCCAGATCGGCGCCGGTCAGGCCGAGCGCCTCGGAAATGCGCAGGCCAGAGCCGTAGAGCAGCGTCAGCACGGCGGCGTTGCGGGCTGCGATCCAGGGTTCCTCCGCCAGTTGGCCTTCGATGGAAACGATATGCTTGGCATCGCTCGCCGTCAGCGGCTTGGGCAGCGATTTGGGCTGGCGCGGCGCGCGCAGTGCCGCCGCACCGGCCGCATTGGCGAGGCCGCGCCGCTCGAGGAAACGCAGCAGCGAGCGGATGCCGGCGAGACCCCGGCCCAGCGTGCGGGCGCCGGCACCGGCATTGCGCCGCGCCGCAAGGAAGCCGCGCAAATCCGCCGGGCGCAGATCGGCGATGTCCGAAATGCCGGGCGAGCCGCCGCAATGGCCGGTGAGGAAATGCAGGAACTGACGCGTGTCGCGCTCATAGGCTTCCACCGTCTCGGGCGACAGCCGACGTTCTCGCGCCAGCATCTTCAGCCAGCTTTCGCGCGCCGCCTGGAGATCGGGTTTGGCCGGGATGAGGAATTCCTGCATGGCGGCATTTTCGGATATTCGGGTTAGGAAGCGGTGAATAGCCCGTCATTGAAATGACAGCCGCGTGGGGCTAGAGCAGGCCAAAGGATATTTCGCCATGAGCAAGCTCCAGAATCCTGTCCAGATGGCCGTGATCGGCGCCGCCCATGGCATCAAGGGCGAATTGCGGGTGAAGACCTTCACCGGCGAGCCGCTGGCGCTGGCCGATTACGGGCCGCTCTACGCCAGGGACGGGCGCGCCTTCCAGATCGTCGACATCAGGCCCGCCAACACCGTCGTCGTGGTCCGTTTCAAGGGCATTGCCGACCGCAATGCGGCCGAGGCGCTGGCCGGCACGGAGCTGTTCGTCGACCGTTCGATGCTGCCGGACGATGGCGAGGAAGACGAATTCTACCATGCCGACCTCGTTGGCCTCGAAGTCCGCGACGACACGGGTGCCGTGCTTGGCAAGGTGGTCGCGGTGCACAATTTCGGCGGCGGCGACATTCTCGACGTGACGCTGGGCGGGCGCAAGGGCGTGCTGATCCCGTTCACACAGGCTGCCGTACCGCAAGTGTCGATCGCCGAGGGTTTTGTTCGTGTCGATCCGGCGGCAGCCGGGCTGGTCGATGACGAGGATGGCGGTGGTCCGCGTGAGGAAGACTTCGATCCGAAGGGCAGGCCGCGCGGACCGAGCGATGCCGGGGGCAACCGGTGAGTTTTTCCGCTTCGGTGCTGACGCTTTACCCCGAGATGTTTCCCGGCGCGCTCGGCCTGT
>NZ_RZQA01000357.1:0-6041 GCF_004022915.1 Mesorhizobium sp. M7A.F.Ca.US.006.04.2.1 | reverse complement strand
CTCGATACGGTCGAGACTTGCGAAGGCGTCATCGCCGGCTCGGTGAAAGGCTTTGTCGGCCTGGGTGGTAATTTCGTCCGCGCCGTGCCCGAAACCGGCCTCGTTGAGAAAGCCTGGCGCAGACTTGGCCTGCATGTCGAAATCGCGACCAAGCTCAACCGAAGTCATCTCCTGCCGGGGGCAGTAACCTATCTGTTGCCCTGCCTGTCCCGGTTAGAAAGAGATCGCCAGGCAAGCGGCGATCAGACCGTTTCCATGGAGGATTCGACCGCCTGCATCCATGGGTCCTTTGGATCGCGCCCGCCGGTTTCGCCAAACCTGCTTTCGGAACCGAAGATCGTCGCGGAGCTGGCCAAGGCCACCGTGCCAGACATGAGTTCGATCCCTTGGGATAAGTGGATTGCCGACTATTCTCGCATCCGTGATGAGATCGAGCGCTGCTTTCCACAGCATTTCCGCCAGTTCAACAAGCGGTTCCTGACACCCGGAGGCTTCCATCGCGACATCAAGGCATCGAAGCGAATTTGGGAAACGCCGAACAAGAAGGCCAATTTCAAGCCGCCCACCACGCTGGAGACAGATCCCGATATCGATGTCTCGGGCCAAAAGGTGCTGACGCTGATCACAGTGCGATCCAACGACCAGTTCAACACGACCGTCTACGGTTATGATGACAGGTTGCGCGGCATCCACGGTACACGCATGGTGTTGCTGATGAATGAGGCCGACATCCAGCGGTTCGGACTGACCGCGGGGCAGCAGATCGATCTCGAAACGCATGCCGATGACGGTGTGGAGCGGCGTGTGCGCGGCCTTCGTGTGACACCCTATTCCGTGCCGCAAGGCAACTGCGCCGGCTATTATCCGGAACTCAATCCCCTGGTGCCCCTATGGCATCGCGCCAAGGAGGCCCACGTTCCGGCCGTCAAGTCCGTTCCCGTAAGAATTGTTTGCTGAGGCCGGAGGCCTCGGTCCCGGCCGGAGAGACGTGTCCGGCGACCCCGCCGTTGGGCACAGAAGCGGCCGTAGCCGCCACTTGGCCTAGCCGCCACTTGGCCTAGCCGCCACTTGGCTTTGGAGATGCCGGCTGGGTTGGCTGCGTGCCTTGCTGCTCGCCGCCGGTGCTGGTCTGCGGTGTCGGGTTGGTGTCGGTCGTGGGATTCTTGTCGACCGGTTGGCTGTTCGTAGTATCCGTCTTGGACTTGGCTGGATCGGCATTATCGTTGCACCCCGCCAAGGCGAGCAATGCCGCCGACATCAATAGCACTGCTCTCATGCTGACTTCTCCTGGAGTTCGGGCGAAGCCGTCTGCCAATGACCTATTCGGTCGAACCGCACCGAAAGCCCTTGCTTGACGGCGCTTCTGGCCAGCAGATGGTCCAGTTCGGCATCTTCAATCGGACTTCGTACGACCTGGCGGATGGCTTTGCAGGCAAGTTCCGTCGAGACGAAATCATATCTCCTGCTCCTGGCTACAACATATTGTTCGACCAGCATTTTTACGCGCCTGAGCGCGATTTCTTCGGCGAATTGCATTTTGTTCCTCCTGCACGCCGAACTGCCGAACCGGTACGTTGTTCCCACCCCGGTCCAAAAACATGATCGTCGAGATGATTAAAGGCTCGCGCTTTCCAACAGAAAGCGCGAGCGGATCAGGCTGAGGGGGACCCGATCGTCCAGCATCAAACGAGGGGAGCGATGACGCTGCACGGCTACCGAACTCGCACGGACTTGAGTTGTTCCACTTCGCGGTCCCTGAGGTGTTCACAGTCGAATGAACCCTAAATCGGGCGGGCCGGAGTCACCGGATCGATCGAGGCCAGCACTGCCTGAAATCACGAAGAATGCGTGTCGGGACGAAGCGATGCCAGGTCGGCCAGGGTGTTGAGAAGGGCAGCGTCGCCTGCCGGCTTCGGCACGAATTTGCAGTTTCGGAAGGGTTTGGGAACGTCACGGGGCCCAAATCCGGTCATGAAGGCGAAGGGGATACCGCGAGCCAACAGTGTTTCGGCCACGGGCAGACTTGTTTCACCGTTCAATTGAATGTCCAGCAGCGCCACGTCGACTTTGCCTGCATCGATAAGTTGACGAGCCGCGGCGACCGACGAGACCGGGCCGATCACGGGATAACCCGCCGCACGCAGGCGAGACGCGACGTCTTCGGCGATCAGCCATTCGTCCTCGACCACCAGAACGCGCGGCCTGTCGTCGCTCACGGCGCCTCCTTGTGGTTTGCCGGAAACGCGATCTGGACGCTGAGGCCGTCCTTGTGGAACGCGGTCTCGACATGGCCGCCCAGCCTGTAATCAATTTCACCCTGCAACAAGGTCAGCCCAAAGCCATTGTCTAACGGCGCCTTGACAGGAGGGCCGTCCTTTTCTCGCCAGCCAAATGTGAAACTGTCATCGTCGATCGACCATTGCACACTGACCTTGCCGTCGGTTTTTGACAAAGCGCCATACTTGGCCGCGTTGGTGGCCAGTTCATGGATGGCCATACTCAGGGAAAGCCCCTGTTGCGGACCTAGTTTGACATCCTTGCCATCGAGTTCGATCCGCTCGATGCCGAATGGTTCGAGCTCCTGCTGGAGCATTTCCCTGACCGAGGCTTCCTTCCATCTCTCCCGGGTCAGCAGGCCGTAGGCCCGCGACATGGCATGCAGGCGGCCGATCAGCGCATCCGCGAACTCCTCCTTCGTATCAGAACTTTCCCGCGTGCGGCTTGCAATGCTGGCGATCACCGCAAGCATGTTCTTGACCCTATGGTTGAGTTCCGAGATGAGCACCTGCTGATGCTCTTCCGCCTGTGCCAGAGTGGTGACATCGACAAGTGTCACCACCACGCCCTGGATCCTGTTGCCCTTGTCGCGATAGGGATTGATGCGGACCATGTGGAACAGGCCCCTGGCATCGCGTGCCAGATGGTGATTCAGGATCTCGCCTGTCTCAAAGACCTTGTCGATGTGCTGCTTCAACTCGGGGTAGTCGAGCTGGCTAGACAGATCCGTCAGCGGCCGGCCGACATCGGAGGGACGCAGGCTGAAGAAGGATGACGCCGCCGGCGTGAAGGTACGGACCACAAGGCTGCGGTCGAGGAAAATGGTCGCGATGTCGGTGCTTTCGAACAGGTTGCGCAGATCGCCGTTGGCGTGGTCGAGCTCCTCTATCTTGGCCGTCAACTCGGCGTTGATCGTGTTGAGCTCCTCGTTGAGCGACTGCATCTCCTCCTTCGAGGCTTCGAGTTCCTCGTTGGTGGACTGCGCCTCCTCATTGACGGAGACGAGTTCCTCGTTCGACGATTTGACCTCCTCCAGCGCGGTCTCGTATTCCTCGATCGTCGATTGCAGGCGCTCCCTGGTGTCGCGCAGCTCCCGCTCGAGATCGGCGGTGCTGTCACTGTCACGGCCGCCGCCGTCTTCCTCTGAGCGGGCCTGGGTCGGCCCCGACGGTTCGAACAGGACGAGATAAAGCGGCTCGCCATTGCCACGTTCGGTGAGCGGTTCGATCGTGAGCTTGATCGGCTGGACCCGTTCGTCGTCTTCCTCTACGATGAGGTTTTCCCGCACCACTGTGCGGCGCGTCGTCGTCGCTTCCCGCAACGCGGCGCGGAGGTCCAGTCGCAGCCCACGCCTAGCCATCGTCAGCAACTGCCGGCTGGGAATCCCTTGCGGCGCTTCGAGATATCTGCCGGTCCTGGCCGAATAATAGACGACATCGCCCTCGGCGTTGACCAGGACATGCGGCGGAGCGAAGCGCTCCAGCACCTGCGCCTCGACAGCCTGGCGCAGCGGATAACCGGCGGCTCCCTTCCTTAAGCCGGCGCTTTCAGAGGGAAAGACGCCGGAACGGCTCTCACCGATCAAGGCGGGCAGCCTGATATGCGGCGAGGCATGCTCGCGCGCCTGGAAGAGACGATGTTTCTTGTCGACAGTGGCAAACAGATTGTCGTGCTGCCCAACGCTTTCGGAGGTGCCGAGGAACAGGTAACCGCCGGGCTTCAATGCATAGTGAAAGACAGGGATGACACGGCTCTGGATGCTCGGGCCGAAATAGATCAGCAGATTGCGGCAGGAGACCAGATCCATGCGCGAGAAAGGCGGATCGCGAATGACGCTGTGCGGCGAGAAGATGCACAGTTCCCGTATCTCGTTGCTAATGACATAGCTCTCTCCGTCGCCGTTGAAGAACCGCTGTCGGCGTTCGGGTGAAAGCCCTTGCAGCAGGGCTTCGGGATAGCGTGCCGCCCGGGCCACCGCCAGCGCAGGCTCGTCTATGTCGGTGGCAAATATCTGGACGCGCGGAACGACCGTAAGCGTCTCCATGTGTTCGCGCAGCAGGATGCCGATGGAGAACACCTCCTCGCCCGTGGCGCATCCGGGAACCCAGACCCTGACGGTGTCGCTGGCGGTCTTGCCTTCGAACAACTGCGGTATGATCTTTCGCTCGAGCAACTCGAAGGCATCGGGGTCGCGAAAGAAGTTGGTGACATTGATCAGCAGATCGCGAAAAAGGTTCATCACCTCGCGAGCATCTTTCTTCAGCCAGTCTATATAGGCGCTGATGGAATGGACCTGGGCGATCTGCATGCGTCGCTTCACGCGGCGCAGAAATGTCTTGGTCTTGTAGCCCGAGAAGTCGTGGCCGGAGTGGCTGCGCAGAATGGCGTATATCTGTTCTCGCACCTTATCGATGTCGGCCGTATGGTCGCCATCTTCTTCCGCCAGCCCTTCCAGCGTGTCGAAGCCGCGGGCGAAAGCCTCCAGCTTCGCCCCGATCTCCTCGGCGGGCACAGCGACGTCGACGAGCCCGCTGGCAATAGCGCTCTGTGGCATGTCGGGATTGCGCGGCCCGTAGCCGTCGTGCGCTTGCGCGACAGTGAGGCCACCCCGCTCCTTGATCGCCTTGGCGCCCAGCGTTCCATCGGAATCACCGCCCGACAGAATGACGCCCACGGCATATTCGCCCTGGTCTTCAGCGAGCGCACTAAAGAAGATGTCGACGGGTTTGCGCTCTTGGGTAAGCCCGTTGGGCCGCCGCAGGCGCAGCACACCGTTGGCGATCGCCAGAGTGACGTTTTGTGGCATCACGTAGACGTGGTCAGGTACAACAGCTATGCCATCCTCGGCCACAACGACAGGCATCTCGGTGTAGCGGCTGACAACTTCATGCAACAGACTTTCTCGCTTCGGGCTGAGATGCGTGATGATGATGAACGCCATGCCGGGCTGGCTGGTAACGCCTTTGAACAAGCCTTCCATCGCGGGAATGCCACCCGCGGACGCGCCGATGCCAACGATGGGAAATCTAGTCGATCGGGCAGTCACGGCATGTCCCCCTTTCGCCGACCCGACATGAAGTCTCCTCAAGGCCGGATCGAACAGGACATAACCATATAGCGCGCAAGACGTATGGAACAAGACGTCAGGGATGACGTTGAACCCGATATCAATGGTGGTTCAATGACGAAACGCTCTGCTGACATAAAACTCCGAGCGCCAGTGGTGTCAGGGGCGCCTGGATCGCTAGCAGGTTCCGATGCGGGGCCCGTCCCGAATCGCATGCTGATGCTTGCGAAGCGGTTGCAGGCGGCCCTGGATGACAGAATTCGGAAAGCAAATCCTCTGCATTCTAACCTCCGTTGCAAGAAAGGATGACGACGTGCGCGACCTGCGGGGGCTGCATATTCTGATAGTCGAAGACGAGTGGACGATGGCGGGAGATCTTGCGCGGTTTTTCAGCAATATGGGCGCCATCATTCTCGGGCCCGCCGCAACCGTCGAACAGGCATCCAAACATACCGAAACGGCCGAAGCTGCAATCCTCGATGTCAATCTCAATGGCCGACGCGTGTTTCCAATCGCTGATGAGTTGATGCGCCGGGGTGTCCCCTTCGTGTTCTTCAGTGGCGATGACGACATCGCCATTCCCGACCATCTCCGCTACGCCAGCAATCTGCGGAAATCCTCGGGCAGCCAGGCGGTGTTCAACGCACTCTTTCCCCCGCAGGCACCGGGGCGGGCGACCCCCGGACCGGACCCGTCC
>NZ_RZQA01000356.1:0-6047 GCF_004022915.1 Mesorhizobium sp. M7A.F.Ca.US.006.04.2.1 | reverse complement strand
GCGCATCACTCGCGCCAAGGCGCGCATTGCGGACGCCGGCGTGCCGTTCGAGACGCCTGGCGCGGTCGAGCGCTCGGAACGGCTCGCCGCCGTCGCCGCCATGGTCTACCTGGTCTTCAACGAGGGCTATTCGACCAACAGCGGCGAGGCGCCGGCCCGCGCGCCGCTGTGCGAGGAGGCGATCCGGCTGGCACGGCTGTTGCTGCGGCTGTTCCAGACGGAGCCGGAGATCATGGGGCTGACGGCGCTGTTGCTTCTGCAGCATGCGCGCGCACCGGCCCGTTTCGACGAGAGCGGCGAGATCGTGCTGCTCGAAGACCAGGATCGCAGCCTGTGGAGCCGCAAGATGATCGATGAGGGGCTGGCACTGGTGGACAAGGCGCTGCGCCATCGCAAGCCCGGCCCTTACCAGGTGCAGGCGGCGATTGCCGCGCTGCATGCGCGGGCCGAAAAGGCCGAGGATACGGACTGGAACGAGATCGACCTGCTCTACCGCTTGCTGGAGCAGATGCAGCCGTCGCCGGTGGTCACGCTGAACCGGGCCGTCGCGGTCTCGAAGGTGCGTGGACCGGGGGAGGCGCTGGCCATGATCGAGCCGCTGGAGGAACGGCTTTCCGGCTATTTCCACTTTTTCGGGCTCAAGGGGGGCCTCTTGATGCAGCTCGACCGGGGCGACGAGGCGCGCGTCGCCTTCGACCGCGCCATAGCGCTTGCGAACACGGCGGCAGAAGCTGCCCATATCCGCATGCATATCGACCGGTTGATCAAGGACGGTGCGGTGCGCCCGCCGGCGAAAAAGGCAAACTGAGCGTCACCTCCCCATCTGGCTCAATCGTGTAGTTTGGGCTTGGACCATGCCGGGGTGGCGATTTTCCCCTGAAACGAGTAATGCCACGCCATGACTGCGCCTGAAGTGCCTTTCGGCACACGGGCGGCACGGCGAAGGCTTAACCCAGCGCCATATGATGGCGACGGGATCTGAAAGGGACAAGAATGACGATAGGCAAGGAAACGACCGAACTGCTGGCGAAACTGGGCGTGGCCAAGGAAGCGCTCGTCGGCGGCGACCTGATCGTGCGCAGCCCGGTGACGGGCGAGCAGATCGCGGCGCTGAAGACGATCTCGCCGGCTGACGCGGCCAAGGTGATCGATGCCGCGCACAAGGCCTTCCAGGCCTGGCGCATGGTGCCGGGCCCGCGGCGTGGCGAACTGGTGCGGCTGCTCGGCGAGGAACTGCGCGCGCACAAGGCCGAGCTTGGCCGGCTGGTGTCGATCGAGGTCGGCAAGATCCCGTCCGAGGGGCTCGGCGAAGTGCAGGAGATGATCGACATCTGCGATTTCGCCGTAGGCCTCTCCCGGCAATTGTACGGCCTGACCATCGCCACCGAGCGCCCGGGCCATCGGATGATGGAAACCTGGCATCCGCTCGGCGTCGTCGGCGTCATTTCCGCCTTCAATTTCCCGGTCGCTGTGTGGTCCTGGAATGCCGCCCTGGCGCTTGTTTGCGGTGACGCGGTGGTGTGGAAGCCGTCGGAAAAGACGCCGCTGACCGCACTTGCCTGCGAGGCTATCTTCAAGCGTGCGGTCAAGCGCTTCGGCGCGGACGCACCTGATGGCCTGGCGCCGGTGCTGATCGGCGACCGCGCCGTCGGCGAGATCCTGGTCGATCACCCCAAGGTGCCGCTGGTTTCGGCGACCGGCTCGACCCGCATGGGCCGCGACGTCGGCCCGCGGCTGGCCAAGCGCTTTGCCCGCGCAGTGCTCGAACTCGGCGGCAACAATGCCGGCATCGTCTGCCCGAGCGCCGATCTCGACATGGCGCTGCGCGCGATTGCCTTTGGAGCGATGGGCACGGCCGGCCAGCGCTGCACGACGCTGCGGCGCCTGTTCGTGCATGACAGCGTCTACGACGCCCTGGTTCCGCGCCTCAAGAAGGCCTACGAGAGTGTGTCTGTCGGCAATCCGCTGGAGACCTCCTCGCTGGTCGGGCCGCTGATCGACAAGGCGGCCTTTGACGCCATGCAGAAGGCGCTGAAGGAAGCCGCCGCCCATGGCGGCAAGGTGACCGGCGGCACCCGGGTCGAGGACGGGCACCCGGATGCCTATTACGTGCACCCGGCGCTGGTCGAGATGCCCAAGCAGGTGGCCCCTGTCACGGAAGAGACCTTCGCGCCGATCCTCTATGTGATGAAATATTCGGATTTCGACGCCGTGCTCGACGAGCACAATGCCGTGGGCGCAGGCCTGTCGTCGTCGATCTTCACCCGCGACCTGCAGGAATCCGAGCGTTTCCTGGGTGTCGACGGATCGGATTGCGGCATTGCCAATGTCAACATCGGTACCTCGGGCGCTGAGATCGGCGGTGCCTTTGGCGGCGAAAAGGAAACCGGCGGCGGCCGCGAGAGCGGCTCCGACGCATGGAAGGCCTATATGCGGCGCGCCACCAACACGGTGAACTATTCCAAGGCGCTGCCGCTCGCCCAGGGCGTGTCGTTCGACATCGACTGAGAACTTCGGGATTTTGATCGCCCGCATTGAAAGGCATCCCCGTTACGGGGATGCCGCACCGATCAGCTTCCAGCCGGCGGAAAACAGGCATTGAAAGCGGTGTCGACGATGGCCAGTTTGGCCGCCTGGACTGTCATGTATTCCTGGTAGAATGTATTCGACACCCACATCACCGAATGGCCGCGCTGGCCGAGCCAGCCGATGCTGCCGAGATTCTCGGCAGCGCGCAGCTTGCGGGCCAGATGGGTCCGCGAGAGCTTGAGCCATTTGGCGAAATCTCCGATCGAAACCACGCTGGTCGGAATCTGGTCCAGGCCGGCGTGATCGGGGTCGATGCCCGACATCAGCCAGTCCATGACGATGCCGCCATTGTTGAGCCAGATGAACAGCGAAAAGGTCTGGTTGGGTTCGCGCACCGGCTTGGAGGCAAGCAGGCCGTCCGCCACCAGAGGCTGCAGCCCGGCAACCATCTCGGGGTGTTCGAGGAACCTGGCCAAGCGGTCAGCGCCGTCGAGGCGATCCAGCGTCCGCAGATGGGCAAGGACCCAGCCGGTAAAGGTCTGCACGGTTGCCGCCGTCGGCTGCAAAGGGTGCGTACGGCCGTCGCCACCCGACACATACTCGGCGATGTGGTAGTGCAGCATCTCCTTGATGAAAGCGTCCGCCGTGTTGCGGCTGGCGACCGCATGCTGGTGCACGAACTCGATGAACCGCGATACCGTCAGTTCCTTGCGGCGGTCGTGCGGATCGCGCCTGAAATGCATGGCGAGGCCGACATGACCCATCAGCCAACGCTGCTGCGTGGCGAAAATGGAAGCCAGGCGAGGGCTCTCCTCATAGATTCGGATCAGCGCCAGGGACTGTTCCTGAACGTAGCGATGCAACGCCGGATGGCCGGCAATATCTTCCAATTTCAGCGCCATCCTCCTGGTGTTCCGGTTCAACTCCAAAAGCCGAGTTGCGCTCCACATTTTTCAGCCTTCCACGGCTGTGTCCAGAGGCACCAAATGCGAAGAGCAAGCCCAACCCGAACACGGGTCGGGCAACGACCGGTCCATGGTGGGATCCGCTAACCGATTGCCATGCCCTGGGAAGCGGGCCGGTACCGCTTGACGGGGATGGTGGAGAGTGGGTTACCGTGCCAAGCGCAATCGCGACAAGATCAGCCAGGTAATCCAGCTGCGCGAACCGCGCCGCGCGTCAGTCGTCTGCAGGGGCATTTCCAACTGGTGGCGGCATCTCTCGCCACCATACGCGATGAAACCGGCCGGCTTTGGCCGGCCGGTTGGTTCGATCGGGATCAGCCGCAGACGCGGACCTCTTCGATCACCCTGTGGTGGTGGCGCCAGTGCTTGACCAGTTCGATATGGCAGCGATGATGCCGGTGGTGGCGGCGATATTCGCCGTACCGGTATTCGCCATCGTCATACTGAACGTTCCGGTCGCCATCATACTGATTGTCGTAATAGCGATCCCGGTGGTGACGGCGAATAACGATCCCACTGTCGGAATTGTCATCCGGCAGATATCTGTCGTCGTCGTCGGACTGGATGGTCACGCTTGCCGCTTGCGTCGGCGCAGTGATCGCCGCTGTCGCGGCCAATGCCAACAGGGAAGCCAGAATCAACTTCTTCATCTCGTCCTCCTACACGTTCAAGACATGGTAACTCGCGGAAGAACCCGGCGTTCCGCTTAATTTTACACTCTTTGCGACGCGGGAGACATCAAGGCGTTATCGTCCACCCGCTCCAGGCGCACGAAGGCCGTCAGCGGCAGGTGGTCGGAGGCAACGCGTGAAAGCGGCGTGTCATGCGCGTCGATGGCGGCAATCATGCCATGCCGGTTGGCCATGATCCGGTCGAGCGCCAGCAGCGGCAGGTTCGACGGGAAGGTGGGGACCGCCGGCGGCTGCGGGCCGAACGTCGCATGCAGCGTGTTGAGAGCGGAGCGGTTGCCAAGCCGCCATTCGTTGAGGTCGCCGAGCAGCAGGGTCGGTCTTTCGTCCGGGCTGTTCATCAGGTCGAGCACGACGCGCGCCTGCTGGGAGCGCGAGCGGCGCAGCAGGCCAAGATGGGCGGCGATGATGCGCAGCGTCCGGCTTCCATCGAGGTCGATCTCCGCCACCACCGCGCCGCGCGGCTCCAGCCCCGGAAGCTTGATCTGGTGCACGTCGCGAACGACGCCCTTCTTGAACAGCAAGACGTTGCCATGCCAGCCATGGCCCTTGCCGGTAGCGGAAATCGGCACCGGAACCAGTCCGGTTTCCCGTTCGAGCCGGGGCAGGTCGAGAAGACCATCACGGTCGCCGAAGCGGTTGTCGGCTTCCTGCAGGGCAATGACATCCGGATCGATTTCGCGGATGACGCGGATGGTCCGGTCCGGATCGAACTTCCTGTCGACGCCGATGCATTTGTGGACATTGTAGGAGGCAACCAGCGTGCCGGTGGTGGCTGTCGTCTTGAGTGCGGCGGCGTTAGCTTTCTGCATCCGGCGGTCACGAAGGGACAGAAGCATGCTTGCCGGGAGGCTGCGTCCAATTCTGTGCATCTGTGCTGCTCGTTCTCGCTGGCTTCAATTCAGAAGCCGGATACAGTCAAAATAGGCAATTTCGGCGTATGTTCCATGACAGACGAGTTCCTCAAGCGCGCCTCCGCCTTAGAGATAGGGTGAACCGAGCCACAATGCCCGGTCGAACAGCCTGATAAGGAACGGCCGGGCTCGCAAGGCTTCCAGCGTTACCGGCACGGCGGAGGCAATCGCCGACCCGATCCGCGCCTCGATCTCGCTGGCAAAGCCGGCATCGAGCACCTCCAAGTCGATCTCGAAATTGAGCCGCAGCGATCGGGCGTCAAGATTGGAAGATCCGACATAGGCCCACGCGCCGTCGATCGAAAGCAGCTTCGAATGGTCGAATGGTCCCTCGGTTCGCCAGACACGGCAATAGTGTTTGAGCACCTGATCGAACTGCGCCATCATCGCGCGGTCGACGAGGAAGAGATTGTTCACCGCCGGCACCACGATGTCGATTTCGACCCCGCGCCTGCCGGCGGTGATCAGGGCGCTGATCAGTTCCCGATCCGGCAGGAAATAGGGCGACATCACGCGTATGGACTTGCGGGCGACCGAGAACGCACCGATCAGCAGCTTGTGGTTGGTCTCGTTGCTGGCATCCGGGCCGGAAGCGACTGCCCGCACCATCATCGGTGCGCCTGGCGATGGCGACAGCGGGGCAATGCGCCAGGCGTCGCCCTTCAGCGCCTCGTTGGTGGCGAAGCGCCAGTCTTCGGCGGCGACCGAAAAGAGGTCGGCGACGATCGGGCCGGTCACCCGGAAATGTGTGTCCCTGGCGCTGTTGGAGCCGGCGAATTCGGCGGAGAAGCCTTTTCGGATGTTCATGCCGCCGGTGAAGGCGGCGATGCCGTCCACCACCAGGATCTTCCGGTGGGTCCTCAGATTGGCGTAGGGCAGGCGCAGGCCCATGACGATGTTGCCGTTGAAGACGTCGGCGGGGATGTTGGCCTCGCACAAATGCCCCAGGA
>NZ_RZQA01000355.1:0-6048 GCF_004022915.1 Mesorhizobium sp. M7A.F.Ca.US.006.04.2.1 | reverse complement strand
TGCCTATACGTGGCATGACATGAAGACATCGCGCTCGGTGGCCATGCCCGGCTTTGCCGACAGCCTGAGCGGCGACTACAACGCTGGCACCTTCCAGGCGTTCGGGGAACTCGGCTATCGCATCGATACGCCAGTCGCGGCCTTCGAGCCTTTTGCCAACCTCGCTTATGTCAACCTGCATACGGACGGCTTCACGGAAAAGGGCGGTGCGGCGGCATTGACCAGTGCAAGCCAGACCACCGACGCCACCTTCACCACGCTTGGTCTCAGAGCCTCCGCCGGCTTCACGCTCGGCGCCATCAATGCCACGGCGCGCGGCATGCTGGGCTGGCGCCATGCCTATGGCGACGTCATACCGACCAGCACACATGCCTTCTCTGCCGGTGATGCCTTCACGATCGCTGGCGTGCCGATCGCCAAGGACAGTGCCGCCATCGAAGCGGGGTTCGATCTCAACCTGACCGATGCCGCAACCCTCAGCGTCGCCTACCAGGGTCAGTTCGGCTCCGGCGTCCAGCAGAACGGCTTCAATGCAAAACTCAACGTGGAATTCTAATCAAGCGGGAAGGATCGTTCCGGAATGACTGCCCCTGACGGAAAAGGGGCCATTCAATCCGCTTATCGCATCGCCCAGGCGGTCGTACGCCAGGAAGCGAACCTCGCGAGCGCCTGGCAGGAAGCCAGCCTTATCGCCGCCGGTTGAGCGAGCCTACAAGGACGTGCGCAACTGTGATGAACGCGAACGCTGCGACCGCAGGTGCCGGACTTGATCGCGCAGAAGCGGACGCAGGAGCAGCTGGGAGGATTGTGTGGCGCGAAGCGGACCCTCCCAAGGTTCGGCTTTCCCCTAAACGCTTTACAGCCCGGTTTGGTAGCGCTACCGTTTCGGCCTAGCGTGAGCCTGGGAGGAGCCAGGGCTGTAGCTGGCGGAAGCGTTGTTCCTTCGACGACGTCGCGGGAATTTGTTGGGAGGATCGATGGCGTCTGTCGCAATTGGCGAAGTCTACAAATCATTCGGCGCTGTCGAGATCCTGCACGGGGTCAGCGTGAACATCGAGGACGGCGAGTTCGTCACTCTGGTCGGACCATCGGGCTGCGGAAAATCAACCCTTCTCAGAATGATCGCCGGCCTGGAAAAGATTTCACGCGGCCAGATCGCGATTGGCGAACGGGTCGTCAACAACGTTGCGCCCAAGGAGCGCGACGTCGCCATGGTCTTCCAGAACTATGCGCTCTACCCACACATGACCGTTGCCGAGAACATGGCGTTCTCGCTGATGCTCAAAGGAGTTTCCAAGCCGGAGAGCGATGCAGGCGTGCGCCGCGCGGCCGAAATCCTTGGGCTGGTGCCGTTGCTGGCGCGCTATCCTCGGCAGCTTTCCGGCGGCCAGCGCCAGCGCGTCGCAATGGGCCGCGCGATCGTGCGTGATCCGGCGGTCTTTCTCTTCGACGAACCGCTGTCCAATCTCGACGCCAAACTCAGGGTGCAGATGCGCGCCGAGATCAAGGAACTGCACCAGCGCCTCAAGACCACGACAGTCTACGTCACGCACGACCAGATCGAGGCCATGACCATGGCTGACAAGATCGTGGTCATGCATGACGGCATCGTCGAGCAGATAGGGCCGCCGCTGGAACTCTATGACCGGCCGAACAATCTTTTTGTCGCCAGCTTCATCGGCTCGCCGGCCATGAATTTGCTGAGGGGCGAGATCGCTATTGACGGCTCACCCTCGTTCCGCGGCGCCGGGGGGATTTCAGTCCCGTTGGCCTCGGCACTTTCCATCCCCAATGGCGAGCCTGTGGTGCTGGGAATAAGGCCCGAGCATTTGCGGCTGTCCGACGACCAGGGCATTCCGGTCACCGTCGCGGTGGTTGAACCAACCGGGTCCGAAGTGCAGCTCATCGGCCGGACAGCCGGCGGCGAAGAGATCGTCGCGAATTTCCGGGAACGACATTCCTTCACGCCGGGCGAAACCATCCGGCTTACGGCCGAGCCCGGCCTCATCCATCTCTTTCACGGAGAAACCGGACAGAGGTTCCAAACACGTACCGATCAGTAGGACCACAGGCAAGGACAACAAGCAGGAGGAAACGAGCATGAAGTTCACCAGACGTGACGTGATCCGCACCACCGCCGGCGCGGCGGCAGGTGCCTTGGGAAGTCGGTTCATCAGCTCTCCGGCCCTTGCCCAGGACGGACCGAAATACAAACCCGAGGATGGCGCCAAGCTTAGGCTGCTGCGCTGGTCGCCCTTCGTCCAGGGCGACGAGGACCAATGGCTGGCCAACACCAAGCGCTTCACCGAAGCGACAGGTGTCGCGGTCCGCGTCGACAAGGAAAGTTGGGAGGACATTCGCCCCAAGGCGGCAGTCGCGGCAAATGTCGGCTCCGGCCCCGACCTGATGTTCGTCTGGTTCGATGACCCGCACCAATATCCCGACAAGCTGCACGACGTGAGCGAACTGGGCGAGTATCTCGGCTCGAAATACGGCGGCTGGCATGATGGACCAAAGCAATATGCGACCCGGGAAGGCAAATTCATCGGCCTGCCACTGGCCACGATCGGAAACGCCATCGTCTATCGGGAAAGCTGGGTGAAAGAGGCCGGCTTTTCGGAGTTTCCCAAGGACACGAAAGGCTTCCTGGAACTTTGCAAGGCCTTGCAGGCGAAGGGACATCCGGCCGGCTTCACGCATGGCCATGGCGTCGGCGACGGCAACAACTATGCTCATTGGCTGCTGTGGAGCCATGGCGGCCAGATGGTCGACGAGAGCGGCAAGGTAACGATCAACAGCCCCGAGACCCTCAAGGCCATCGAATACGCGCAGGAACTCTACAAGACCTTCATTCCAGGCACGGAAAGCTGGCTCGACGTCAACAACAACCGCGCCTTCCTGGCCGGCGAACTGGCTGTCATCGCCAACGGCATCTCGGCCTACAACACCGCCAAAATCAATAAGGACAATGATCCGAAGCTGGCTGAAATCGCCAAGGACATACGCACCACCAACCTGCCCATCGGCCCTGTCGGCAAATCCGTCGAATTGTTCCAGGTGACCACGGCTGTCATCTTCAATTACACGCCCTACCCCAACGCGGCCAAGGCGTATTTGCAGTTCATGTTCGAGGAACCGCAAATGAAGGACTGGATCACCTCCTCGGCCGGATATTGCTGCCAGACCCTGAAGGCATTCGACAACAACCCGGTATGGACTGCCGATCCCAACAACGCCGCTTACGCCAAGGCTTCGGCTACTCTGCGGCCTAACGGCTATGCCGGGCCGCTCGGCTATGCTTCGGCGGCAACCATGGCCGACTACGTGCTGGTCGATATGTTCGCCAAAGCGGTGACCGGCCAGGCGACGCCACAAGAGGCAATGGAAGAGGCCGAGAAGCGGGCAAATCGCTATTATCGCGTTTGAGCCGGTTCAGCCGGGCAGCGCGGCTGCCCGGCTGGCTTCGGATTGCATCGTGGCCGATCCGGCCGATCAATGAGACCTCAGCAGGAGCCGACCCATGGCCGTGCCGTCAGCTGCTATCCAGCCGCGATCTTCGATCTTCTCACGGATTCTATCGCGCTGGAGCGAAAGCCGGAACGCACTTGGCTTCGGCTTCATGCTTCCGGCGGCTGCACTGCTGCTTGTCTTCCTGACCTATCCGCTGGGGCTCGGCGTCTGGCTCGGCTTCACCGACGCCCGCATCGGCCGCCCCGGCATCTTCATCGGCATCGAAAACTATGAATATCTGTGGAGCGACGCCGTCTTCTGGCTCTCCGTCTTCAACACCTTGCTCTACACGATCAGCGCTTCGATCCTGAAATTCGCGCTCGGCCTCTGGCTGGCGCTCCTCCTCAACCAGAACCTTCCCTTCAAATCGTTCTTCCGCGCGATTGTCCTGCTGCCGTGGGTGGTGCCGACGGTGCTCTCGGCCATCGCCTTCTGGTGGATCTACGATTCGCAGTTCTCCATCCTCTCCTGGGCGCTGCAGCAGATGGGACTGATCGACCACCGCATCAATTTCCTTGGCGATCCGGAGAACGCACGCGCCTCGGTGATCGCCGCCAATGTCTGGCGCGGCATTCCTTTCGTGGCCATCACGCTGCTGGCCGGCCTGCAGACGATTCCCCAATCGCTTTACGAGGCCGCGACGCTCGACGGCGCCAGCCGTTGGCAGTTGTTCCGCTATGTGACGCTGCCGTTGCTGACGCCGATCATCGCCATCACCATGACCTTTTCGGTCCTGTTCACCTTCACCGATTTCCAGCTGATCTATGTGCTGACTCGCGGCGGGCCGGTGAATGCCACCCATCTGATGGCGACGCTCTCGTTCCAGCGCGGCATTTCCGGCGGCCAGCTTGGCGAGGGAGCCGCGATCGCGGTGGCGATGATCCCGTTCCTGCTTGCGGCGATCCTTTTCAGCTATTTCGGCTTGCAACGTCGTAAATGGCAGCAGGGCGGTGGAGACTGACATGGCCGCGATCGAAACGAGCAACCGTCCGAACACGGATGAAGGCGGCATGGGCTATCTTCAGAGCCTGCCCCGGCGCGTGGTGACCGTTTATCTGCCGCTCCTGATCTTCGTCATCGTGCTGCTGTTCCCGTTCTACTGGATGACGATCACGGCGGTGAAACCCAATCTCGAGATGACGGATTATGCCAATTTCAACCCGTTCTGGGTCGTCCATCCGACGCTCGAGCATATTCGGTATCTGCTCTTCGAGACGTCCTATCCGGGTTGGCTCCTCAACACGATCATCATCTCGACCGCCTCAACTTTCCTGTCGCTGCTGGCGGCGGTGTTCGCTGCCTATGCGATCGAGCGCTTGCGGTTTTCCGGGGCGCGGCAGGTCGGCTTGGCGATCTTCCTGGCCTATCTCGTGCCGCCCTCGATTCTGTTCATTCCACTGTCGGTAATGGTGTTCAACCTCGGCCTTTACGATACGCCGTTCGCACTGATCCTCACCTATCCGACGTTCCTCATTCCATTCTGCACGTGGCTCTTGATGGGCTACTTCCGCTCGATACCCTTCGAACTGGAAGAATGCGCGCTGATCGACGGAGCGAGCCGCTGGCAAATCCTGACCAAGATAGTTCTGCCGCTGTCGGTGCCCGGCCTGATCTCCGCCGGCATCTTCGCCTTCACCCTGTCATGGAACGAATTCATCTACGCCTTGACCTTTATCCAGTCGTCCGAAAACAAAACCGTGCCGGTCGGCGTGCTTACCGAGCTGGTACGTTCGGACGTCTATGAATGGGGAGCCCTGATGGCAGGCGCGCTGATCGGCTCCCTGCCGGTGGTGGTGCTCTATTCATTCTTTGTCGAGCACTACGTCTCCTCGATGACGGGGGCGGTCAAGGAGTGAGGCTGAGGCGGAAATCCGCCCCTCGCCGGCAGCTTCGATCCGATCCCCCGCACTCCGCTCCCTCTCCTTCCCGCAAGCCTGCCACAAGCTTGTTGAGGCATGGTCTGGTCAGGGAAAACCGGTAAAAGGCGGACTTTCTTGGCGATTTCTCCACCCAGCGACATCGTTATGGATGTGGCCCGAGCCGTCGACCCGGCGGATATCGAGACCGCCCGCGCCGCGCTGGCAAAGCGGGCCGGCGGCGCTACGGGCACATTTTCACTCGACACAGCCGCTTCCGTCGATGCCGGCGCGATCCTGTCGCGCGCCACAGCCGACAAGGCCGCCGCCGCAACCGACCCGGCCAAGAAATTCAAGAAGTTCGAGGCGATGGTGCTGCAGACCTTCATCCAGAACATGCTGCCCAAGGACACCGAGGGCGTCTACGGCAAGGGCCTGGCCGGCGACATGTGGAAATCGCAGCTTGCAGAGCGGGTGGCCGACGTAATGGCCGAACGCGGCGGCATCGGCATCGCCAAATCGATGCTCGCCGACCACTATCTCGAAGGCAAGCGCGTCGTGCCCGTCGGTCCGGTTTCGGGCGGGCCGGAAAAGACCGAGGTCGACCAGCAAAACAGCCTGTCGACCTCGCTGGTCCATCAATTGCAGCGCAAGGCTGCGGGATCGATGACCGGTGACGAGA
>NZ_RZQA01000354.1:0-6058 GCF_004022915.1 Mesorhizobium sp. M7A.F.Ca.US.006.04.2.1 | reverse complement strand
TCACTTATCAGCCTGGCGACGAGGCGCTGGTCGGCTCCGAGCCGGTTGTGAATTTCACCGCCGAGGGGCCGTTCGGCGCGGTCAAACGAGCATTCGACAGTGAGCCGCTGGCGCAGTTCCTGACCCAGCGCGCGCTGGAGAAGGAGCAGCAGCGCGTCGAGGCGATGCAGGCCGCGCTGCTCGAGAAGCAGCGGCTGCGGCGCGAAGTGCGCTATTACGCTGCGCTGCAGGATGCTCGCGACAAGGCGGCCGAGGAATTGCGCCGGCAGGAGGAAGCAGCGCGGCTCAAAGCCGAAGCTGACGCCAAGGCCAAGGCCGAAGCGGATGCACAGGCTCAGGCTGAGGCGGACGCAAAGGCTCAGGCCGACGCGAAGGCGAAAGCCAAGGCGGACGCAGATGCCAAAGCCAAGGCCGATGCCGAAGCGAAGGCGGCTGCCGAAAAGCAGGCCGCCGACGAGGCGGCCAAAGCGCAGGCCGAGCAGGAGCGGCAGAAGGCGGAAGAGGCGATGCGTATTGCCTCGCAGGAAAAGGCAAGGCTCGAAGCCGAACGCAAGGCCGCGCAGCCTCCGAAGGTGGAGCGGGCGCCGCTGCCGCAGGCCAACGACAATCCGCCGCCGGCCAAGCCGAAGTCCAATCCGTTCACGATCGACAATCTGCTGAAGTCGCTGCAGTAGCGAAAGTTGGAGGTCTCATGACGACTTTGAGCCGTCCTGACTTAAGCGATATTCACCGGGGCGATTGGGTGGATCGCCGATTGCCGTCCGCATGGCGACCATATACGCGACTGGCGCGGCTGGATCGCCCTGTAGGGATATGGCTGACGCTTTTTCCTTGCTGGGCTGCGCTGATACAAGCGTCGCACGGTTTCCCGGACTTTCTGGAACTGGCTGTCTTCTCTCTCGGCGCTTTGCTGATGAGAAGCGCCGGCTCCACGGTCAATGACATTGCGGACCGCAAGTTTGACGGCCATGTCGAGCGGACTCGCTTCCGGCCGCTGGCGAGCGGACAGATGGGCGCCCTGCAGGCCTTTGTCTTTCTGACCGTTGAGCTTGCACTCGCGGCTGCCCTGCTGTTTTTTCTAACTCCCTACACGCGCCTGGTCGCTATCTGCGTTCTGCCGCTCGTGTTCATCTATCCGCTGTGCAAGCGTTTCACCCATTGGCCCCAGGCCGTGCTGGGCGCGGCGTTCAACTGGGGGATGCTTATGGCATGGGCCGAGGTCGCAGGACATATCCCGGTGGGAGCATTGCTTATGTGGGCCGGAGCCATCGCATGGCAGATCGGTTATGACACCGTCTATGCCTACGTTGACGTGAAAGACGACACCCGCCTCGGGCTGAAATCGACAGCGATCTTGTTCGGCCGGCATGGCAAGACCTGCATTGGCCTTTTCTATGCTCTGACGGTTGGCGCGTGGTCGCTTGGAGGTTGGTTGTTGGGCATGTCGCTGCCTTACGCCATTGGAATGCTGGTGGTCGCCGCGCAGCTTGGCTGGCAGACCTGGCGGATTGACCTTGCCCGTCCGGAGGTGAATTTTCGTCTGTTCCTGGCAAATATCCTGACAGGCGTGCTGCTGGCCTTGGCAGCCTTCATCGGAACATGGTGAGCAGGCTCATTAAGGTGGCGGAGCTTCATTACGGTCTCGATCGAGCAGCCGCCGCAGCATCGGTTCGATACGTGACAGTTCGTCGAGATGCGCCGCCGACAGCTCGGCCAGGCAATCGTCGGCGCGCTCGGTCAGTTGCAGCAGCACGCGGCGATGGTCGTCCTTGTCCTGATCCCTTGTGACCAGCCCTGCCTCGCCGAGACGGTTGACCAGTTCGACGGCGCTGTGGTGGCGAATGCGCAGGCGTTCCGCGAGATCGCCAACCGTCACCGGGCCGCCGCCGGGGAATCCCTTGATCGCCAGCAGCGCCTGATGCTGGCGCGGGGTCAGGCCGGCGTCTTCCGCCTGGACCTGGCTGAATTCGAGGAACCGGCGGATCAGGTAGCGAAACTCCGACAGCCGCTGGTAATCGGCCTGGCTGATGGCGGGACGTTGTTCTCGTGGCTGCGACATATCAGACATGTGTTCGTTTTCCGGCGAAAGCTCAAACGGATTTCGGGCGAAACCGGCTTGAATATTTATATCGTGTTACGATACATAGCCACCGACAAACCCGGCTGGCCGCTTCGACCGTGCCGCATCCCAGACATACGGCCGCCGCCAGGAAGCAACTGCCATGAAGACCCATCATTCGAACCCGGAGCACCTGCGCGATTTCACCACGGATCCCAGGGTGCTGCTCGTCGCCGCCATTGCCGTGGTGGTGGCGACAGCCGGGTTGTTTGCCGGCATCGCGCTTTTGAAGCTGATCCGGCTTGCCACCAACATCGCCTATTTCGGCCAATTCTCGCTTGCCGACCTGAAGCTCGAGAACACGCCGCTTGGGCTTGCCGCAGTCCTAGTTCCGGTGATCGGTGCGCTGATCATCGGCCTGATGGCGCGCTATGGCAGCGAGAAGATCCGCGGCCACGGCATTCCCGAAGCCATCGAGGCGATCCTGCTCGGGCGCTCGAAACTCGACGCCAAGGTGGCGATCCTGAAGCCGCTGTCGTCGGCGATCTCGATCGGTTCCGGCGGACCGTTCGGCGCGGAAGGACCGATCATCATGACAGGCGGCGCGATCGGCTCGCTGATCGCACAGATGCTGCCGGTCAGCGACAACGAGCGCAAGACCCTGCTGGTGGCTGGTGCGGCAGCGGGCATGACCACGGTGTTCGGAACACCGATCGCCGCCATCATGCTGGCGGTCGAACTGCTGCTATTCGAATGGACCCCGCGCAGCTTCATTCCGGTGGCGGTCGCGGCCGTTATCGCCGAGGTCGAGCGCACCATGCTGCATCTGCCCGGGCCGATCTTTCCGTTTCAGGGCGGCATGGAGGTGTCTTTTGTCGGCCTTGCCGGCTGGGTGGCGATCGGCGTTTGTGCAGGACTTCTGTCGGGACTGCTGACGCAGATGGTCTACGCCTGCGAGGACGGTTTTCAGAAGCTGCCGATCCACTGGATGTGGTGGCCGATGCTTGGCGGCCTGGTGGTCGGCATAGGCGGGCTGATCGAACCGCACGCGCTCGGTGTCGGCTATGACAACATCACCGACATGCTGGATGGCCGCACCGTCGCGACGGCGGCACTCCTGCTGCTGGTGGTCAAGGCGATCATCTGGTCGGTAGCGCTCGGCTCGGGAACGTCGGGAGGTGTGCTGGCGCCGCTGTTGATCATGGGCGGGGCTATGGGCGCTGTGCTCGCCGGCGTTCTGCCTGCCGCGGATCCGGGTTTCTGGGCGCTGCTGGCAATGGCCGCCACCATGGGCGGCACGATGCGCGCGCCGCTGACCGCCACGTTCTTCGCCGTCGAACTGACCGGCAACACACATATGCTGGTGCCGCTGATTGCCGCCTGCGCCGCGGCGCATGCCGTGACCGTGCTTCTGATGAAGCGTTCGATCCTGACCGAAAAGATCGCCAGAAGGGGACACCATCTGGTTCGCGAATACCGTGTCGACCCTTTCGCCCTGACCCGGGTGCGCGAGGTGATGACGTCGCAGGTCGAAAGCGTGCCGGCGACGATGACGCTGCATGGCGCAGCAGCCTTCCTGACGGCGCCGGGAACACGGCATCCGAGTTTCCCGGTGGTCGACGAGAACGGTCAGGTGCTGGGCCTCATCGATCCGCCGGCGATCTTGCGCTGGAGACGCGCCGGCACGCACCGCACCACCACGCTTGGCGCGTTGCTGGCCGGCAGCAAGGTGACGCTGGCCTATCCGGACGAATATCTCGAAGGTCTCTCCGACAAGCTGCTGATGGCCAACGTCTCCCATCTGCCCGTCGTCACTCGCGAAGGCTCGTTGCTGGTCGGCTATGTCGGCTGGAAGGATCTGATGCGCGTGCGGTCCAGGAAACAGGCCGAGGAGCGCGAGCGTTCGACCTTGCTTGGCTTTGGCACCAGACGCAGGAAAAAGGACGACGCGGTCGAAAGCCTTTAGATACTCTCTCCTCGCTTCGCCCACTCCAGCACATGGAGCCTCAACGCCGAGGACAGGTTGGTGTCGCGGGGCCGCGTCTCGTCGACTTCGGCGACAAGAGCAGCGAGCGTCAGCTCCCTGGTCGCCGCGATCGCGACGAGGTCGTCATAAAAGGGCTTTTCAAGCGAGTAGCTGGTGCGGTGGCCGCGAATGGTCACCGAACGCTTTTCGACCGGGCTCATTGACGGCCGGGGTCGCCGGGCTTTTCACGACGATGCCCGGCAACGAATTTTTCGCTCTTGTCGGCGGCGACGCGGTCGCGTTCCTTTTCGGCCTTGGAGCGGCCGTGCAGCGCGCGGTTCTGTTCGGCGGCGCGCAGCTTTTCGTCCCGCGCCTTCTGCTTGCGGGCCTGGCGGAGATTGACGATTTCGGCCACGGCGTAAGTCGCCGGCCTATTTCTTGCGGAAGGCGTCGAGCGAGACCACTTCGGCGCCCTTGGTAGCGGCGTCCGCGGCCGCGGGCTTCTTCTCCGCCTCGGCGGCGGCCTTCTTCTCGGCCTTCGGCTTTTTCTCGGAGACGATGGTCAACGGCTCCGGAGTTGGCGCAGCCGGTTCATCGGCTGCCGCACCATCCGTCTTGACGTCGAATTCGAGTTCGAAATTGACCGAGGGATCATAGAAGCCGCGCACGGCCGAGAACGGGATTTCGAGTTTTTCCGGCACATCGGAGAAGGACAGGCCAACCTCGAAGCCGGTATCGGTCACCTTCAGGTCCCAATACTGGAACTGAATGACGATGGTCATCTGCTCGGGATAGCGCTCGCGCAGCCGCGAAGACACGCGTACGCCCGGCGCGCCGGTCAGGAAGGTGATGAAGAAGTGGTGGTTGCCGGGGAGGCCGGTGCGCGCGACCTCGGCCAGGACCTTGCGCATGACGCCGCGCAACGCCTCCTGGGCCAGAATGTCGTAGCGGATGTGGTCGTCGGCCATGTGGCGGTCGGGTTCCGTTGAATCGTCCGCATAGCTGTAATCAAGCTTGAGCGCGGCGTAAACCGCATATAGATCACCCTCGCGCGGAAGCGAAGACTATTGCCAGCGATTTGATCGCTCAGGCGCTGGCGAGCGCGCTTTGCTTTTCGGACGATGCCGCGGAGCGGCGCTTGCCGAAGGCGCGCAGGAAGGTACGCACGCCATTGGTCGCGGATCGCAGCACCTCGTCCTCGCGCGGCGAGCCGCCAAGCATGAAGGTGGTCTGCAGTTCGGCATTGACGAGGCCAAGGAACTGGCGTGCCGCCACGTCCGGGTCCTCGATCGTGAGATAGCCGCCATAGGCGAGGCGGGCGAAGCGGGCGGCGATTGCCGGCCATGTCCTGCCCGGTCCCTGTTCGCGCCATTCGGCAAACAGTTCGGGATAGCGCTCGCCTTCGGTCTGGATCAGCTTGCGCAGGAATTTTCCATCGCGGTTGCAGATGCAATTCTGATTCAAGCGCACCGCAAAGCCGATCAGGTCGGCTTCGAGATCCCCCGGCTGATCGGGGAAGGTGGCAATGGTGGCGAAGATTCCGGCATTGCAACGTTCGGTCAGATCACGGACCACAGCGACGAACAGTTTTTCCTTGTCGCCGTGATGGTTGTAGATGGTCTGGCGCGAGACGCCGGCTTCGGCGGCGATCAGGTCGATGTTGGCGCCGGCGAAACCTTCGCGGCAAAACACGGTGGCGGCGGAGTCGACGATCGACAGGCGCTTGGCCTCATGACCGCGTGGCGGGAAAATGTCAGGAGAAACGTGCAGCTTCATAAAAAACTATATAGAGGCGATTGACGATTTAGACAAGAGTGTCTAAATTTGTGGACACAAGATTAAGAGATTTCGCATGAGAGAGACGAACAGAACTCGCTCTCGAGGTGTCGGAATCTGACGGGATGGAACGTCCTAGGTTAGACGTCGCCTGGCGGCGGCAACCAGATTTGAAAGAAGCCTCTATCATGAGTCCCAAATTCCTCCGCATCGCGGTCGTGCTCGGCTTGTTGTCCGCCATCGGCCCGTTCGCCATC
>NZ_RZQA01000353.1:0-6085 GCF_004022915.1 Mesorhizobium sp. M7A.F.Ca.US.006.04.2.1 | reverse complement strand
CCCCTGTCGTTTTCATGCCGGCCTTCTCCAAGGCAAAGCAGATCACCTCGCGGATGTGCGGGTCATCGTCGGCGACGAGGATGTGATGCGGCATGGATCAGCGGCCCGGCATGGAAGGTTCGATAGCGGAGGGAATCACGAACGGCTCCTTGGTGTCGAGATATCGAAGCAGCCGCCAGTCGCGAAAGCTCCAGGCCCGCCAGTTCTGCTGGATAGTTCGATACCAGATTTCGTCGCTGCCGCGCACGCCGGCCAGTTCGCGGACAGTGCCGGCGGCCGCCGTCTTGCCCTGGTGCTCGAGGAAGCGATCAAGCGCGGGAAACGCGCCCGGACCGAGCGAGTGAAGATACCAGGCGTCTAGGGGAATGCCCTGGCCGGTCATTTCGAGGGAATGGTCGACATTGTAGTTGGCGATCGTTGCTGCGAAATTGATGAAACAGCCGGCATAAAGCGTCAGGGATAACGTCAGAAGATTGGCGGACAGCAGCCATTCGTTGGATTTTCTAAGCGCGATGCGGGCAATGATCAGGGCAAGGCCTGATGCCACCAGCCCCATCCAGACAAAGGCGGCGACGCGCCAGTAGGTCAATGCATAGATGCCGATATAGAGGTCGAGCCGCAGGATCGACGAGATGACCAGCATGATGTTCTGCGCCACCCAGACATAGACCAGCCGGCGGATCAGCGGATCGGCCGAGGTTTCGCTGCCGGGTCGCAGCGCTGCCAGCACGAAGCCGGCGGCAAGCAGTGCCGTGACGATCAAGGGATAGGCGCCACGATGCGCGTAGGAGGCGTAGCTAAGCCCATCGGGAAGCGCTGCCCCGCCCCACAGATAGGCGGCGTCGAGCGCCGTCTGCAGCGCAAACAGGATGTTGAAGACGATCAGGGCGCGCAGGATGGCGGCCTTGCCGAACAGGATGTCTTCGATGGTGGTGGCGGTTTTGCCGGCTTGAGCGCTGACCGCCGGCAACGCGCGCGGGATGCGGCGAACCAGGCGCGGCAGGCGCGGTCGCAGAAAAGCCCAGACAGCGGCGAGCACGAACAGCCAGAAGGCAATCCGCGCCAGCTGGATAAGATCGAGCAGCCTCACGAGATCGATCAGCGACAGCCAATAGTCGATGACCGGATTGGCGGCACCGAACAGCGCCAGGAAGACCGCGCCCAGCGTCAGCGGCATCACCCAGACGGCGATCGCCGCCAGCCGGATGCGACGCCCACCGAACCGCCGCGCCGTCCTGCGCCAGCGGATGAAATCAATGACGAAGCGGAACGGCGCCGCCAGCCCGAACAGCACGATCTGCCCGGCAATGCGGGCGATGCTGTGCCGCAGCCGGCCGCTCAACGAAAGCGCGAAGACGGTCAGCGCCGCCAGCGCGATCGAGACCGACAGGGTGCTGACGTTTTCAGCCAGCGGCAGCAGCGCGACAAGCAAGGCGATGGGCTTGAGCCAGACCCGGCCGTCGTTGAAGGCGGCCGGGTGCACAGCCACGACCGCCGCGGCAATCAGCAGGGCGAACAGGAGAACCGTGATCCCGGCGGGCTGGCCATAGAACAGAAAATCCGCGAGCGCTGCCAGCAGGATGGCGACACCGAAACGGCTGCAATAGCTCGGCGCGGCGGAGAACAACGCTGTCATGACCTGGCTTTCCTGATGGCTTCCAGCCGAACCGTTGGCGGGCTTTTGCGGACAAAGGGAATGAGGGTTGCGACGGGACACGCGCGCGGCGGATCGGCCAGCCACCAGCCCTCGCTACGCAGTCGGTGAGTCAGGGACCAACGGGGCTTTGCTCGCTTGTGCATGCCGCTTGTCTCGCAAGCGGGCGGGGAAACGGCAGGGCGGATCCGAGGAGGTTTTCCGCAGGCCCGTGCAGTTTTCGTGCAGGGGTAAACGCTGCCGATCTCCCCCCTCGTGGGGGAGATTGGTAGCTTCATGCCCCGACTTGCCTCACCCGCCCACAAGCGGCATAGATCAGCCATGGAAACCTACCGTCCGCGCCGCTCCGTGCTCTACATCCCGGCCTCCAGCGACAAGGCCTTGGCCAAGATCGCGCAGCTTGCCTGCGATGCCATCATCATCGACCTGGAAGACGCCGTCGCTCCGGCCGACAAGATCGCCGCCCGCGAAAAACTGGCCGGCATTTTCGCCGGCCATTCCGAGAGACGCTGCGAGATGATCGTGCGCATCAATGCGATATCAGGCGAATGGGGCGCCGACGACCTGCTGGCTGCCGCAAGCTGCGAACCCGACGGCATCCTTCTGCCCAAGGTCGACACGCCGCGCGACCTGCTCGAGGCCGGCGACGTGCTTGACGACAATTTTACCCCCGACAGCGTGAAACTATGGGCGATGATCGAGACGCCCAAGGCGCTGCTCAACATCGGCGCCATCGCCGAACTTGGCCGCGATCCGGCCTCGCGGCTCAATTGTTTCGTTGCCGGAACGAATGATCTGGTCAAGGAGACCGGCATTCTGGCGACGCCTGATAGGCGCTACCTCGTGCCATGGCTGATGCAGATGGTGCTGGCCGCACGCGCCGGCGGCATCGACATGCTCGACGGCGTCTCCAACGATTTTCGCGACCTCGACGCCTTCGCCCATGAATGCGCGGAAGCCGCGGCCATGGGGTTCGACGGCAAGAGCCTCATCCACCCGGCCCAGATCGAAGCCGCGAACCGCGCCTTCGTGCCGTCCACGGAAGCGGTGGCCGAGGCACGCTCGGTGAAGGAAGCCTTCGCGCTCGCCGAGAATGCCGGCAAGGGTGTGATCGCGCTGAACGGCAGGATGGTCGAGCGGCTGCACCTGGCGCAGGCCGAAAAACTGCTGGCGAAGGCAGCCGCCATCGGGTCATAAATGCTCGATGGATGCGAGCGGGCTACAGCTACTCACGACAGGAATTGAACAATGAAACTCTACCGCTTTCTGTCCGCTCCGGACGATGCCAGCTTCTGCCACAAGGTGACAGCGGCGCTGAACAAGGGCTGGCATTTGTTCGGCTCGCCGACCTATGCCTACGACAAGAAGGCCAAAGCGATGCGTTGCGGCCAGGCCGTGGTCAAGGATATCGACGGTCAGGAATACGGGCCCGATACCAAGCTGAGTGACTGGTAGATTTGAAAAGCTCCGACGCAGGGTGTGTTGAGATTCAGGTCAGGCCGAGTCGAAAATGGTGGTTTCCGAGAACCGGAGCGGAGCGTACTTTTGGGTACGTGAGCACAGTTCTACCGCGACGCGGTAGAGCGGGGAAGCGCAGGAAGCCATCATTTGCAGGCCGGCATCACCTGAATATCAGCGCACCCCTACTCCGCCGCCTCTTCGATCTTCTCCATATCTTCGTCCGACAGGCCGAAATGGTGGCCGATCTCGTGGATCAGCACGTGGGTGACGATGTCGCCCAGCGTCTCTTCGTTCTCGGACCAGTAATCGAGGATGGCGCGGCGGTAGAGCGTGATGCGGTTCGGGCCTTCGCCGGTCTGCGGGTTCCAGCGCTCGGCGATGCCGCGTCCCTCGAACAGGCCGAGCAGGTCGAATGGCGTTTCCAGCGACAGATCGTCCATGATTTCGTCGGTTGGGAATTCGGCGATCTGGATGACGATCTCGCCGGTCAGCTTGCGAAAATCCTCCGGCAGATGGGCGTACGCCTCCAGCGCCAGGAACTCCATTTCGTCCATCGAGGGCGAGAGTTCGTCGTGCCAGGTGCGGGTCTTGTAGATGCGGGCCATGCTTTGTCCTTTGATCCCGGCATATAGGCTTTCGCACCGGAATCGGCAAATGAACGGGCCGATGCGCCTGCGCCATCCCTGCAGAGAGGAATAAATTCTCCATGACTCTGCTTGACTCTTGGGATGCGCTCTGGAATCTATAGGAACATAACAGGAACAATTGTGAGTGGAAGCTGACCGTCATGGCGATGACCGCCGTGGCGCGGGAGACTGTTTTTGCCCTGCGCCGCCAGATCGCGAACATCGAGGGAACGCTGCCCGAGCGCTTGGCTGCGCCGGCAGCCGCACCCTTTGATGCTGACGTCAACACTGATCTCACAATCGTCCGGCGTGGCATTGCCGCGGCGTTGCCGGATGCGTTCCTGCCTATCGGCGTCGGGCGCCTCGATGCCGCCCTGAGCGGCGGGCTGCCGAAGGCCGCCCTGAGCGAAATCCATGGGCTTGAAACCCGCGATGCCGGGGCCGTCGCCGGCTTCGCTTTGTCGCTCACCAGCCTGATCCTCAAGCAAACGCCGGGGCTGCCGGTGCTGTGGATCGGCACATCGGAGATTTTTCGCGAGGCCGGCTTTCCCTATGCCAGGGGGCTTCACGCCTCGTTCGGCATCGAGCCGGAGCAATTGCTGTTTTCTGAGGCGCCAAGGCTCGTCGATGCACTGTGGGTCGCCGAGGAGGCGGCCCGGATGACGGCGCTCGCCGCCGTCATCCTGGAAATCCGCGGCAATCCGCAGCGGCTTGACCTGACCGCGACACGCCGGCTGCATGCAAGGGCGCAAGCGGCCGGCCGGCCGGTGTTCCTGCTGCGGCAGGCGGCTGGGCCCGAACCGACGGCGGCACCCGTCCGCCTCATCGTCGCCTCGGCGCCGGCGGTGCCGCGCGACACCATCGCCGGGCCGCTGGCCGGCTCGATCGGCCGCCCGGCCTTCACCCTCACCATCGGCAAGAGCCGCACGGCCCTGCCTGGACAATTCACACTGGAGTGGAACCCCGATGAACGCGCATTCGACGAAAGAGCGGGCGAGGCAAGAGACCGGGCAAAGAATCCTGTCCCTGTGGTTTCCCTATCTGGCGGCGGAAAGGATCCTGCGCCAGCGTCTGGGGCGGTCCTGGCGTTCCCGGCCGTCGGATCACCCATCTCACCCGCCGCTCGTGATCAGCCATCGCGACCGCAACGCACAGCGCATCTCGGCCCTCGACGAGCGGGCTGAGGCGCTGCACCTGAAGCGCGACATGGGCATCGCCGATGCGCGCGCCATGCATCCGTCGATCGACGTCGTCGAGGCCGATCCGGAAGCCGATCGCCGCCTGCTCGAAGGCCTCGCCGACTGGTGCGACCGCTACACCCCGCTGGTGGCGCTGGACGGGGCAGACGGCCTGTTTCTCGACGTCACCGGCTGCACCCATCTGTTCGGCGGCGAGCGCGCCATGCTGGACGACATCCTGTCGCGCTTCTTCCATCAGGGTTTCGATGTCCGCGCCGGGCTTGCCGCGACGCCGGGTGCGGCCTGGGCGGCGGCACGCTTTTGCGGCGACCGCATCGTTGTGTCAGGCGAGGAGGAGGCGCTGCTGGCGCCCCTGCCGCTGGCCGCGCTGCGCATAGAACCTTCGACCCGCACCAGCCTGGAAAGTGTGGGCCTGCGCACGGCGGGCGCCGTCATGGCGGCACCGCGCGCGCCGCTCGCCCGCCGCTTCGGCGCCCTGCTGCTCCTGCGCCTCGACCAGGCGCTTGGCCGGCTCGACGAGGCGGTGTCGCCGCGCCTGCCCGTCGCGCCGCTTTCGGTCGAACGCCACCTCGCCGAACCCGTCACCCTGACCGAGGACATCGAACGGCTGGTGGGCATGCTGGCGGCGACCTTGAAGACCGACCTCGAGCGCCGCGGCGAGGGCGCCCGGACGCTGGCGCTGCTGCTCTTTCGCGTCGACGGCGCCGTCAGCCGCATCGCGCTCGGTACCTCGCGGCCGATGCGCGAACCCATGCTGATCCAGAAACTGTTCCATGAAAGGCTGGCCGCGCTCGAACAGGATATCGATGCCGGCTATGGTTTCGATCTGGTGCGGCTCTCAGTGTTGGCATCAGCCACCTTCGACATGCAGCAGGCCGATCTTGCCGGCGAGGTGACCGACGACGGCGCCGATATCGCGCTGTTCGCCGACCGCATCCGCGCCCGGCTCGGCGATGGCGCGGTTCTCCGGCCGGTCGCGGTCGAAAGCCATCTGCCGGAGCGTGCCGTCGCCACCATCCCCTTCACCGACGCGCCGTGCCGGACCACGCCGCCGAAGAAGCCGGACAGGCTGCAGGCACCAAAAACCATATTTCCGCCGGAACGACCGATCCGGCTGTTCCGCTCGCCCGAACCCATCGATGTGC
>NZ_RZQA01000352.1:0-6088 GCF_004022915.1 Mesorhizobium sp. M7A.F.Ca.US.006.04.2.1 | reverse complement strand
CTGTAACGGTGATGGGGTGGCGAAGGATTGGCACTGTAACGAATTCGAAACAGCATTTCGGGCGAAGCCGGGCAAAATCGGGTATGGCTTCGCCGGCGCCAGGGCTCGAGACGCAACTTGACCGATCTTGCCAAACAGTTTTTCGAAAAGATCAGGCTCAGCCCGGAGCCTGAAGCTCGTCGATGATTTTTTGCGCGGCGATGCGCCCGGCAATGATGGCGCCCTCGACATACCCCGGAAACGATGGCGAGAGTTCTGAAGAGGCGAGATACACCGGCGGTGCGCCGGCAAGGATCGTTCGCTCGGCGTCTGTCGCTGTAACATCGACAATAAGATCGCTGTACGCGCCGCCGCTCCAGCGATCTCCTGTCCAGTCACGCAAACTGAAATCGATGACGTCACCGGCATCCGGACCAAGGGCTGCCTCCAGCCGGCCGGTCACCTCCGCACGCAGTTCCGCCTCGCCGAGGTCGCGCCAACGCAGCGCGAGCGAGCCGCCGACGAACACGACGAGCGCCGCATGCTCCGCATCCTTGCCGGCGTCGCAGGCAAACAGCCCCGGCGGCTCGAGCCACATCACCATGCCGCTCAAATCCCGCGCCCGCCAAAACGGTTTGGCATAGCGCACCAGGATCTTGATAGCCGCGCCGCTTTCCCAGGCGCCGAGTGCCCGCCCCAGTCCGGCCGGCAAAGCGGGGGCAAAGGCGAGCTCCGTCACCGTCGCCGGCGGGACGGCAACCAGAACCGTGCGCGCCTCGACGGTATCCCCGGCCGAAACGACAAGAACACCTGGCGAACTGTGCTCGATGCGCGTGACCGGCTCGCTTAGCCGCAACCGATCGCCAAGGTCGCGGGCCAGATCGTCGGCCAGCGAATGCATGGTTTCGCGCACGAAATATTGCAGTTCCGTCACCTCGTTGGTGACCCGCCGGTCATTGTCGATCAAATACCAGAGAGGAATCTGGTCCAGCGCCATGCACCAGAGACCTTCGATCATCGAACGGAAAGCCATCCTTGCATCGGCGGAATCGTGCTGGCAGGCAAGCCAGTCGGCGACGGTCAGTCCGGCAATCGAGGCATCGTCCGGATCGATCCCGTTCATGCGCTCGCGGATCGCCATCGCGGCATGATAGGTCCGCTCTGCTCGTTGTGCGGACATCGTCGGCTGGGTGATGAAGTCGCCATCGACATGGGTTTCAACCAGCGTCTTGCCGCGCGCCTCGACCATGGCCATCAATTCCGGCATGTCCTCGCACAGGAACTGGCCGCCACTATCGATGCGTTCGCCAAGTCCGTTCAGTCGGGACTCGACGCGTCCGCCGACACGGTCGCGTGCTTCGAGCAGGATGAAATCGATGCCGGCCTTCTTCATCTCAAGCGCCGCCGACAGGCCGGTGAAACCCGCACCGACGATGACGACATCGGTTCGCTCGAATTCGCCGCCCTCATGCGTGAAGGTCTTCAGCATTGCCGGCTATCCACCCAATCGTATCCGGCTTCCACCGACGAACTATGTCCTTGTCGACATATGCCGCAGGCTGTCTCTAACCTATCGTTTTCTCGAGCATATTGAGCCAGTTGCGATAGGCGATTTTTTCGATCAGCGCGCGGCCGAAACCGCGTGCCGCCAATGCATCGATCAGCTTCGGCAGGCCGGCGACATCGCCGATGACGGCCGGGATCATGGCGCCGTCGAAATCGGAGCCAAGACCAACGCCATCCTCACCCAGCGCCTGCAGCAGCGAATCGATATGGCGCACCATGATATCGAGGCTGGTGTCGGCATTCATGCGACCGTCCTCGCGCAGGAAGCCGGTTGCGAAGTTCAGCCCGACCATGCCGCCGGTTTCGCGGATCGCGCCGAGCTGCCAGTCGGTCAAGTTACGCGAATGGCCGCAGATCGCGTGCACGTTGGAATGGGTCGCCACCAGCGGCGCATCGCTGAGTGCGGCGACATCGCGAAAGCCCTTCTCGTTGAGATGCGACAGGTCGATCATGATCTTCAACTGGTTGCAGGCCTTGACCAGCGCCTTGCCGGCATCGGTCAGGCCAGGGCCGGTGTCGGGCGAAGACGGGAAGCGGAACGGCACGCCGTGGCCAAAGGCGTTCGGACGGCTCCAGACGATGCCGAGCGAGCGCAGGCCGGCTTCATGCAGCACGTCGAGCATGGTGAGCTCGGGATCGATCGCCTCGACCCCTTCGATGTGGAACACCGCGGCGATCGACCCTTGCGCCATGGCATTGCGCACATCGCCGGCGCTGCGGCAGACGGTGAGCGCTCCGGCCCGTTCCAGCCTGAACAGGATCGAGGCCATCGCGATGGTCGAGGTCAGCGCCTCATCGCGCGGAACCTCGGGCGGCAGCGGTTCTGCGGCGCCCGGCGCCAGGGGCACGGCGCCGCGCCTGGATTTCTCGACAGGCGGCGGAAAGATGGCGAACATGCCCCCGGCGAAGCCGCCGGCTTTCGCGCGTGGCAGGTCGATATGGCCGCCCGATTTCCCCTCGATGAACAGTTTTTCGACGTCCGTGTCTTTCGACTGATGGAGTCTGAGCAACGTATCGTTGTGGCCGTCGAAGACGGGAACGCGATCGGTTTCGGTCATTGGGGGATCATTCGGTTCGTTTGTCGGCGCGGCTAAGATATATCCTATCTACTTAGGCAGGATGCGCCACCCGCGCAAATGCCAAAGCCGCCCCGGTGGGATGGCAGCCGCTTGCCGCGCCGTTTCCAAGCAACGAATCCCTACCGCTTCAGCACGTCGGCCCATTCCTGATGGCGGCGGAACTGGGCGTTGGCGAACGGGCAGAGCGGGATGATCTTCTTGCCCGCCGCACGCGCATCCTCGACGGCGCGGGTGACGAGCCGAAGCCCGGCACCCTGGCCGCGAAAGACGTCCGGCACTTCGGTGTGGTCGATGATGATCTGGTGCTCACCGATCTTGGTGAAAGTCATCTCGGCCTCGGCGCCATCGGGTCCACGCAGGACATAGCGGCCCTTGGAACCGCGATCCTCAAGTTCGATCTCAGGCAGTTGGTCAGGCATTGCTATGCTCCTTGGGCAGTATCGGCAAAGAACCGCCGTGCCGCCTCGATTTCGTTTGGCCGCACCTCGTGCCCGCCATCGTGCCATTCCACTGTGACATCGGCGCCGTCGGCACGCAAATAGGCCTCGAGCCGCGTGGTCAGGTTCGGTGGACAGATCGGATCGCGCTTGCCGGCGGTCACCAGGATATGGCGGCCGGCGAGGCTGCCCTTGACCTCAGGTTCGAACGGGATCAGCGGATGCATCAGCACCGACGCGTCGAACAGCGCTGGAACCGCGAACACCACCGAGGCCAGGACATTGGCGCCGTTGGAATAGCCGAGACCGAGCACGGCCGATGGCTTCGCTGCTTCAACATGGGCCTTGACGAAGCCCGCCATCTTGGTCGTCGCCCGCGCCAGGTCGTCCATATCGTAGATGCCCTCGGCGGCGCGGCGAAAGAAGCGCGCGGCACCTTGTTCCGACACATCACCGCGCGGCGAGACGATGGTTGCCTGGGGCGCGAGATCGCGCCCCAGCGACAGAAGCTGATTCTCATCGCCTCCCGTGCCATGGAAGACGAACAGCAATGGACCGCCCGGCGAACCGGGCAGCACCTTGTGGATGTAAGCGTCCTTGCTCATGGCCTCAGCCTTCCAACTTCTGCAGATGCTGTTCGAGATAGGGCCGCAGGTGCTGGTGCTGCGTCGGCAGCTTCAGCGCCTCGCCCAGATGAGCGGTATCCTCGTCGCGATCGAAACCCGGCTCGTTGGTGGCGACTTCGAACAGCACGCCACCCGGTGTGCGGAAATAGATCGCCCAGAAGTAGTCGCGGTCGATCACCGGCGTCACCCCATAGCCGGTGTCCATCAACGCCTTGCGTACTTCCAGCTGCCTGGCGCGGTTCTCGACCGCGAAGGCGACGTGATGGACGGAGCCGGCGCCGAGATCGGCGAAGGCAGTGCTCGGCAGCGATTCGATGTCGATGACATCGGCGCCATTGCCGTTCTTCACCGCCAGCCGCCTGAGATTGCCGGACTTGTCGACTTCCTCATAGCCCATGAACTTCAGCAGCTCTTCCGTGGCGCCGCCATCCTTCAGCCTGAGCGACACGGAATGAAAGCCTCGGATCGCCTCATCCGTGGGAACGCCGCCTTTCGCCCAGGGTGCTCTGCTGTCGCTCTTGCACTCGACCAGCGCGAAGCCGTCACCATCCGGTCCGGCAAAAGCCAGGCGCTTCTCACCGAAGGTTTCTTCGCGCGAGAGGCCGGTGACGCCCTCATCGGCAAAGCGTTTTTCCCAATAGCCAAGCGTGCCTTCCGGCACCGAGTAGACGGTGGTTCCGACTTCCCCGACCCCATGCCGGCCCTTGCCGATGTCGGGGAAGTGGAAATAGGTCATCACCGAACCCGGCGTACCGGCCTCGTCACCGTAATAAAGGTGATAAACATCGGGCGCGTCGAAATTGACGGTCTTCTTGACCGGCGCTGACCGAGTTTCCTGGTGAAGAAATCGTTGTTCTGGCGGGCATCCCTGGCCATCGACGTGACGTGATGCAGGCCCTTGATCTGGTCGAGCTTGCTCCTTCCCTTGGTACATGTGCGGCCCTCGCCGCTGTCCACGCCAATATGAGGATCAGGGCAGTTTCCGCAAAGGCGGCAAACACAGAATGGACTGTGTCATAAAAGTGAACGATGGAACAAGGTTCGTTCACCAATTGGTTCGCAGGTCAGACTTGCGCCATGGCCAGAATTCGGTTCCATAAACGGCGTTCGACATCCCGGGACAAAGGTATCGTGAGTGAGTGGAAAAGCCAGGCGGCCTAACATTCTCCTGATCACATGCGACCAGTGGCGCGGCGATTGTCTGTCCGCCGCCGGTCATCCGGTCGTGCAGACGCCGCATGCCGACGCTTTGGCCGCGGAGGGTGTGCTGTTCAACCGGCATTATGGCGGCGCGGCGCCCTGCTCGCCCGCCCGCGCCTGCCTCTACACCGGCCTCTACCAGATGAACAACCGCGTCTGCCGCAATGGCACGCCGCTCGACGCTCGCCACGGCAACATTGCGCTTTCGGCTCGCGCCCTGGGCTATGATCCGACGCTGTTCGGCTACACCGATGTGTCGCTCGATCCGCGCCTGCTGGCGCCGGGCGATCCGCGGCTGCAAAGCTATGAAGGCGTGCTGCCGGGCTTTACGGTGCGCCAGTTGCTGCCCGAGCATCAGAAGCAATGGCTATCCTGGCTGGAGCTGCAAGGTGTCGACGCCAGCGCCGGATCCCCCGACATCCATCGCCCGGTGGCCGACGGCGCGGTCGGGACCACCGTCAGCAACGCGCCGCCCGTCTACTCCGGGCAACAAACCCCGGCGGCCTTCCTGACCGGCGAATTCGCGCGTTGGCTTGGCGAACAGGAGCACGCCGCGCCGTGGTTCGCGCATGTTTCCTTCATCAGCCCGCACCCGCCCTTCATAGTGCCGGAGCCCTACAACACAATGTACGATCCGGCTGACGGCCCGGCCTTCCGGCGCGCGGCAAGCTGGCAGGAGGAGGCGGAAAACCATCCCTATCTAGCCTATGATCTCGGCCGGCAGAAACAGATGAAATTTCGCCCCGACGCCAGCGGCAAGGTGCGCGACTGGAGCGAAGACGATTTTCGCGTCCTCCGCGCGATCTATTACGGCATGATTTCCGAGGTCGACGCCCAGCTCGGCCGCATCTGGCAAGCGGTCAAGGCGGCCGGCGCGTGGGACGACACCATCATCGTGCTGACCTCGGACCATGCCGAGATGATGGGCGACCATTTCATGCTGGGCAAGGGCGGCTATTTCGACGGCAGCTACCACATTCCGCTGATCATCCGCGATCCGCGCCACGGCAAGGCGGCCGGCGGCAAGGTAGACAGCTTCACCGAAGCGGTCGACATTTTGCCGACGTTTCTCGACCTGCTCGGCGAAGAGCCCGCGCCGCATCTCGACGGCAGGTCGCTGAAGCCGTTCCTGAGCGGAGAGGCCCCGGCGGCGTGGCGCGATGCCGCGCATTGGGAGTTCGATTTCCGCTCGGTTGCCGCG
>NZ_RZQA01000351.1:0-6089 GCF_004022915.1 Mesorhizobium sp. M7A.F.Ca.US.006.04.2.1 | reverse complement strand
GTTCTACTGCGTGCAGTAGAACTGAGCTCACGGACCAAATGTCCGCTCCGCTACGGTTCTCGAAACCACCACCATATGACTCGCCAGAGCGAATTTCGAAACAGTCTCTTGGAGACCCGCTATTGCTCTCCGGGCGACGGGTCAAGGCATCAGGGTGTTTAGATCGCAATTGCGCACGGGAACGTTATCCCCGCCGCCAATTTTCTGGCGATTCGCTAGGCGGAGAAAACCACCGGAAACCAGTCCTCGCGCAGCCTCTCGCCCGGCTGCATGCCATGGCCGTAATAGGGCGGCGAGGTACGGCCCGGCCGCTCGACATAGCGCGCATCGTCACCGACCCAGCGCAGCGACAGCGCCCGGCGCCGCGCCGCGGTCATATTGCCACGCGCGCCATGCGCGGTCCTGAAGTCGAACAGGATGGCGTCGCCCGGCTCCATTTCCCATTCGAGCACCTTCATCGAAGGGTCCTTGTCGGGATCCGGCACCGGCAGATAGTCGCCCTCGCCGGCATAGAAATTGCTATCGTCGAGCCAGCGCACCGGCAGGATCATCTTGTCCCATTTGTGCGAGCCGGCGATCAGCCGCAGCGTCGCCTCCTTCACCGGGTCGATGGGTATCCAGAAGCTCACCGTCTGTTGGCCATCGACGAAATAGTAGGGGATGTCCTGATGCCAGGGCGTCGGCTTCTGCGTGCCGGGTTCCTTCACCAGCACATGATCATGGAAGAACTGCGCGGTGCGCGATTGCATCACCGCCGCCGCAAGTTCGGCGGCGGGTGAGTCCCGTACCAGGCTGACGAATTCGGGGATGCGCTCCCAGTTGCAGTAGTCATCGAAGAAACTACCGCGACCGTTGGCTATGTCGGATGCGGTGGCGCTGCGGTTCTGCATGTTGCGTTCGATGCCTGCGGCAATCGTGTCGACCCAGCCCTTGAAGGCGCCGCGAATGCAAACAGCGCCGTCACGCTGATAGTCGGCAATCGTGGACGCGCCGATCCTGGTGGCGTCGAGGGTGGCAGTCCGGGAAGCCATGGCGTTCTCCTCTTGGAATAAAGCCACTATCGCAATATCTATTCATTCGGTAAAATAATAACTTTCGATCTGACATATAGAGTGCCTCTATGAGTGTGACTCTCACGCAGCTACGCTATCTGGTTGCCGTGGCGCGTCACGGCAGCGTCACCGGCGCGGCAAAGATGCTGAACGTCTCTCAGCCGTCGATCTCGGTGGCCATCGACGCGGTCGAAAAGAATTTCGGCCAGAAACTGTTCGTCCGCCAGCGGGGAAGCGGCGTGTCGCCGACATCGTTCGGCCGCGCCGTCGTGGCCAAGGCAAGGCAGGTTCTCACCGAAACGGAGGAACTCATCGGCCTGGGTTCAAGCAAATCGGCTGTCAGCGGCGAGTTGGTGTTGGGATGCTTCGAGGATCTGGCGCCTTTCTTCGCGCCGGCTTTGATCCGCGCCTTCTCCGAACGCTATCCGGCCGTCAAGATCGTCGTTCGCGACGAGACGTTCGAGACGCTGGGTCGACGGCTGGGTGACGCGGCCATCGATCTCGGCCTGACTTATGATCTCAGCCTGCCGACGCATTTCGCCCGCATCCTGCTGCGTGAACTTCGCCCGCACGCGCTGTTGCCGGCAGGCCATGCCCTGGCGGATCGCCCGTCGGTCAGCCTTGCCGATCTGGCCGCCTATCCGCTGATCACCACCGACCAGCCGCACAGCTGGCAGCATATGCTCGACCTGTTCCGCAGCCGCGGCCTTTCGCCTGTGGCCGACATGACGACAAGCTCGTTCGAACTGCAACGGAGCATGGTCGCCAACGGCTTCGGCGTTGCGGTCAGCTACACCCGCCCGCATGGCGACCGCAGCTATGACGGGCTGCCGCTCATCTGCAAGCCGCTGTCGGATCCGCTGCCCATGCAGCGGATCCTGCTTACCTATGACACGCATCAGCGTGTGTCGAATGCAGCGCTGGCCTTCGTCGAGGTGGCCAAGGACTGGTTCGCCACCCGCGACATCTTTGCCTCGTGAAAGGCTGACGGGCGCCGCGTCTCCGCTTGCCGCTTGACGGTTTCCGCCGCTGCTGCCACTCCATGGGCATGGAAACCATCCAGTCGAAAGCGGCCCAGGGCCGTGTCGCCGATGCGCCGAACGGCCATTGGGTCTACCGCGTGCTGCCGCGCTCGATATGGCCCTATGCGCAGCTTGCGCGGTGGGACAGGCCGATAGGCTGGCAACTGCTGCTGTGGCCGTGCTGGTGGTCGGCGGCCTTGGCGGCAAGCGCCTATCCGCGTCCCGGCGACCCGCTGCTCTCACTGCTGCCGGCGCCTTTGTATCTCGTGCTTTTCCTGGTCGGGGCCATCGCCATGCGCGGCGCCGGCTGCACCTACAACGACCTCGTCGACGAGGACATCGACAACCAGGTGGAGCGCACGCGCTCGCGACCGCTGCCGTCAGGCAAGGCGACGCGCCGGCGGGCATGGCTGTTTCTCGTCCTGCAGGCCCTGGTCGGCCTCGTCGTGCTCATCCAGTTCAACAGCTTTGCCGTCCTGCTCGGCATCTGCTCACTGGCGGTCATCGCCATATATCCGTTCATGAAGCGGATAACCAACTGGCCGCAACTGGTGCTCGGCCTTGCGTTTTCCTGGGGCGCGCTGATGGGATGGGCGGTCGAGTTCGGCGATCTCGATGGGCCTGCTGTCATGCTCTATATCGGCTCGATCCTGTGGGTGATCGGCTACGACACGATCTACGCGCACCAGGACAAGGAAGATGACGCCATTGTCGGCGTGCGCTCGACGGCACGCCTGTTCGGCGACAACACCAAGGCCTGGCTGGCCGGACTTTATGGCGGCGCGCTGATCTGCTTCGCCATCGCCTTCGCGTCGGCGCAGGCGCCGGTGGTGGCGCTGGCCGGGCTGATCGCCGCCGGCGCTCATATGGCGCGGCAGATCGCCGTGTTGGACATCGACAATCCGGACCAATGCCTGCGCCTGTTCAGGTCGAACAACCAGGTCGGCTGGCTGATCTTCCTCGGCCTGATCGGCGGCGCTGTGTGGGTGGCTCTGAAGCCGCTGGTTTAGCGGCGCTTCTTCCTTCTCCCCTTGTGGGAGAAGGTGGATTGGCGCGCAGCGCCAAGACGGTTGAGGGGTGCGTGACGGAACGCCGGCATTGCCAAGCTGGAACACCCCTCATCCGACCGAGCTTCGCTCGGCCACCTTCTCCCACAGGGGGAGAAGGAAGAACCTTCCTACTCCCGCGAAATAATCTCCTGGCCGTCGATGACCAGCCTGAGACCGAGGTCGCCAGCTCTGCGGCGAGCGAGGAAACGCGGGCGGCGCGTGTTCGAAATCCGCCCCTTGCGCCGATCCTGCGGCGGCAGCGTCTTGATGGCGGCGCCGAGTGATTCTTCCAGGGTGCGGGCAACGCCGTCCGATTCGATGAGCAGCATCGGCAGGCGGTAAGCGTCGGCCCAGGCGCGCCAGTCGGCGGCGACATCGTCGAGATCGTCGGCCACCAGCAGCGGCACCGACAGCATCGGGTCGTTGTGCAGGAGTTCCAGGGTCACCGTGACATTGCCGTCCGGATCCTCCATGGCGCGGGCGGCAACGCCGCGGAACGCATTGGAGGGCAGAACGATGATCGCGGGCAGGCCGCTCATCTCGAGCAAGCGGCGGATCACGGCGCCGCGCTGGTCGATGGTGAAGGTTACATCGCCGTAGTCGTCGCGAGTCGCGTAGCTCACCACTTGCGGCAGGCGGAATGGGTCGAGACGCATGTTGCGTCCCGCCCAGACTGGCTTCAGTCCGGTGTTCATAGAGTGGCCTTCCTGTCTGTCTCCTGAGAGCCGGTGTCCGGTTCTCTCCGGGCCGGTTTTTCCAGCCTCGTTTGTATGGAGACAGTAGCGCGGGCTCCTTACCGCCCCGCTTAAGAAAGTCGGTTAAATTTTGCTGATCTCAGGGATGGTTATCGGAATCCCACCAGCCACAAGATGTCGAAAGGATCAGATAACCTTACCCGGATTCATGATGCCGGCCGGATCGAAAGCGGCCTTCACCCTTCGCATCAGATCGATCGCCATCGGCGGCGCGGTGGCGATCAGCTCGTCGCGCTTCAACTGGCCGATGCCATGCTCGGCCGAGATCGAACCGTGCAGGCTGCGCACCACATCGTGCACCGCCTTGTTCATGGGGTGATAGAGAGCGAGGAACGCCTCATCGTCGCCGTCGACGGGCCGGGAAATGTTGTAGTGGAGATTGCCGTCGCCCATATGGCCGAAGCAGACCACGCGCGCGCCGGCGCTCACCGACGCCACCGCGCCGGCGGCTTCTTCGATGAAACGCGGGATCGAGGCAATAGGCACCGAAATGTCGTGCTTGATCGAGGCGCCCTCCGGTTTCTGCGCCTCGGGCAGCAACTCACGGAAATTCCAGAAGGCATCGCCCTGCGCGAGACTCGCGGCAATGACGGCGTCGCCGACGAATTCCTGTTCGAGGCCAGCCGACAGCACATCCTCGATCAACGCTCTCGAATCTTCCGACGAACGGCCTGATGAAATCTGCATCAGCACGTACCACGGCCAGTCCTCGATCAGCGGCCGCACCACACCCTGGGCATGCGCCAGGGTGAAATCATATGGCCGCCTGCCGATCAGTTCGAAAGCGGTGAGTGCTGCCCCGGCACGGTCCATGGCCAGGCCGAACAGCGAAAGTGCCGCCTCGGGCGACGACAGGCCGACGAAGGCGACTTCGCGCCCCTTCGGTTTCGGGAACAGTTTCAGCACGGCGGCGGTGATGACGCCGAGCGTGCCTTCGGCCCCGACGAACAGGTTTTTCAGATCGTAGCCGGTGTTGTCCTTCTTCAGCTTGCGCAGGTCGTCGAACACCTCGCCGGTCGGCAGCACCACCTCGACACCGAGGCAAAGTTCACGCGCATTGCCGTAGGCAAGCACGCCGGTGCCGCCGGCATTGGAGGAAAGATTGCCCCCGATCTGGCAGGAGCCTTGCGCGGCCAGCGACAGCGGGAACAGCCGGTCGGCGGCGTCGGCTGCCTCCTGCAGCGTCTGCAGGATGACACCGGCTTCTACTGTTACGGTGTTGGACTGCACATCGATCTCGCGGATGCGGTTCAGCCGCGACAGCGACAGGACGATTTCGCGCCCGGACCTGTCCGGCACCTGCGCGCCGACCAGCCCGGTGTTGCCGCTTTGCGGCACGATCGGCGTTCCCGTCTCGGTCGCCAGCCGCATGATCCGGCTGACCTCGTCGACGCTGCCCGGCCGCAGCACCAGCGACGTCGCGCCGTGCCAAAGCCCACGTCGCTCAATGAGGTAGGGCGCGATGTCCTGCTGATCACGCAGTGCATATTTGTCGCCGACGATCGCCGTGAAGCGATCGATGAGGGCGGGATCGAGTGTCTTTGTGATTTCGATCATGGGGGAAACTATGTTGCGGGTTGCGTGATGTCACGAGGGGCGGCTGCACGCGACAGCCGATCGTTGATCGCTTCGCCGAGCCCGTCGCAGGGAATAGGCTCGACGGCGATGGTGCGCGCGCCGCTGCGGTCGAGTGCCTGCATATAGGCGAACAGATTGCTCGCCGCTTCGCGCAGGTCCCCGGTTTCGGACAAATTGAGGAAGGCTTCGGCGCGGCGCCAGCCGTCCGCCCGTTGGCTGCCGAAGCCGAGCAAAGCCTCGCCCTCGCCGACCGTGCCGGCATTGAGCCGCATCGCGGCACCTGGCGCATAGTGCGAGGCAAGCATGCCCGGCGCCTCGATACTGGCGGTGCCGCCGCGCAACAATTCTATGCCGATGGCCGCCTCGATCTCCTCGGCGGCGATGCCGCCGGGCCTCAGCAGCCGCATTCTTTCCCCCTCGGCCTTGAGAATCGTCGATTCCAGCCCGACCGGGGTCGCGCCGCCATCGACCACCAGCTTTATCCGCGCACCGAGATCGGCTGCCACCGCTTGCGCGGTCGTTGCGCTGATCCTGCCGGATGAATTGGCGCTGGGCGCGGCAAGCGGGCGGCCGAGCCTGGCGATCAGATCGCCGCCAAAGCCCCTCGGCATGCGCAAGGCGATTGTATCGAGC
>NZ_RZQA01000350.1:0-6093 GCF_004022915.1 Mesorhizobium sp. M7A.F.Ca.US.006.04.2.1 | reverse complement strand
GCGGGCGCACGGCATCGTGGCCCAGGCGGTGGGCGGCGGCGGCGGCCTGGCCGGCACGCTCTCCACCGGCGCTGCCGGTTCCGGCGGTGGCATCGGCGATGCCGCGGCGGCGACGGCGACGGCCATGAGCCAGGTCTGGGTCAAGGGTGCGAGCTCGTATGCCATGTTCGGACAGAGCGCGACCGGCATCGGCGACGCGCACGCGGTTACGCTGACCGCGGGCGACAGCCTGTTCGCGCAGGGTGCTGGTTCCGTGGCCGCCTACGGCGAAAGCACAGCCAACGGCGCGAAAGGCAACATCACCATCAATCTCAACGGTCATTACACGATTGGCGGCGCCGGAACCGGCGTTGCCGCCATGCTCGTCGGCGGCGCCAACAACGCGCTGACCAACCACAGCCTGCTCTACGCAATGGGAGCGACGCCGACATTCGAGATCCAGGCAGCGGATATCCAGGCATTCCAGACCTTCCTGTTGGCGCCCGGTCCCGTCGTGCCGACCAATGCGATCCTGGAATCGCTGCTCGACGATTTCAGTCCGCTGGCCATTACCGGCACGTCGGGTGATGACCATGTCGACAATTCGCGGCTGGACGACACGCTGGGACGCGTCATCGGCAACATCGATCTCGGCGGCGGCGACAACAGCTTCCACAATTTTGCCGATGCCTCGATGGTCGGACTGAAAACCATCGATCTCGGCGGCGGGCTGTTCACCAATGACGGGCTCTATACCAACCAGGGCATCGGCGTGGTGGCGAAGGTGGATGTCGGCGGCGGCTTCAAACAAAACCTCTCCGGCGATTTCGTCACCGATGTGGATCTCAACAACCAGATCACGGATGCCCTGGCACTAACGGCGGCCGGTGACTTCAACGGCGAAGCGCCGCTGAATTTCCTGTCGATCGATAAGCTGTTCACGGAATATGTGGTCGCCAATGGCTCGGGGATGACCGACTCCGGCATAGCAGCGAAGACCTTGCATCCGGCAGTGGGCTTCAACTTCCAGTTCCGGGTGGATGGCGGCACCGATCTCGTTCTTTACGCCGACAACCCGACATTCCTGGAACTGGCGCAGGATCCGGGGTCCGGCACCACCGATCCCGGCGTGTTCCAGATGGCGCAGTACCTTGACGATGTCGAGGCAGCATCGACCCCGGACAACCCGATGGCCAGGCTGATCAACATGCTGCGCTTCCTGCCCAATGAAGAGGAACTGGGTGCAGCATTGACCCGGCTCACACCGCATTATGCCGTGCATACGTTCGACATGATCAACCGCGAAGCCGACATGATGCTGGAAGCGGCGCGTGAGTGTACTGGCGTGCCTGCCTACAAGAATCCCGACGGCCGCTGCGTCTGGGCAACGATCAGCCCGCAGGCCGAGTACGGCCGCGACGCGGGTGCTGGCACTACAAGCCGCGACGACGTCCTGAAGACGATGTCGCTTGGCGGCATTGGCGAGATCGGCCAGAACTGGTCGCTTGGTGCCACGATCGGCCGCACAGAGTTCGATTCCAAGATCGGCTTTGATGGCGACCTGCTGTCGGAGACCACCGGTGAGGCCTGGCAGGCCTATGCGCTGGCCAAATATACCAACAAGAATTACTTCGTGGACTTTGCACTCGGTGGCGGCACGGGCTCGTTCAAGGGCGAACGCGACACCCATATCGACCCGGCATTCTACATTCCGGGCGAAACGTTGGTGGGTGATTATCTCGACGAGGTAATGCTGCCTGGCATCGGCAGCAGCGTCACCTACACACAGAAGACCGCGATGTTCGGCGGCTCGGCGCGGTTGGGTTTCACCCGGGAGATGGGCGCGTTCTATCTGCAGCCGACAGTGCAGTTCGACGCGCGCTGGCTGCGTGTCTCAGGCACGGAGGAGGGTTCGGTCGCCGCCTTCAACTTCGATGGCTCGGCCAACACCTACTATTCTGCAACCCCTGCAATCGAGATCGGCACCGACATCGCGCTCAGCGACATTGCCAGCCTTCGCGTCTACGGCAAGGCCGGGGCGGAGTTTTCCAACAAGGAGTGGGAAATCGAAGGTCGCTTCGCGGCGGCGGAGAATCTGCCTGGCAACCCCGCATTGCACTTGACGGAGGCCGTCGATTCGCCGCTCTATCGGGTCGGCGCCGGCCTTGAACTGAATGGCGTCAATGGCGTCGGCATGTCCGTCAGATATAATGGCGCCTTCGGCGAAACGGTTAAACAGAACGCGATCAGCGCGTCTCTCAAGGTCAGCTTCTAGCTGGCCCGAGGCGGAGCCGGGCGGGAGGGGTCTTGATGAGGAAGTTCGCGTATTTCGTGGCGATGCTGGGTGTTGCCTGCACCGTCGGTGTGCCGGCCGTTGCAGCGCAAACCAAGAGCGACAAGGCGGTCGCGGCACCGGCTGCCGCCGATGCGCCGCAGTTGCCCGGTGGCGCGTCGGCACTGTCCGAAACCCACGGCGACTGGACGGTCAATTGCCAGATATCAGGCGCGACCAAAACTTGCAGCCTGTCGCATCAGCAATTCAACAAGCAGAACAATCAGCGCCTGCTGGCGATCGAGCTGTCGAGCAAGACCGGCGAGGATGCCACGGGAACGCTTGCGCTGCCGTTCGGCCTGGCGCTGGCCAAGGGGGTGAGCCTGACCATCGACGATCAGAAGCTGGACGGCAGCCTGGCGTTCAACACCTGCCAGGTCGTCGGCTGTCTGGTGCCGGTGGTGTTCGATGCGACTGTCACGCCGCTGCTGAAATCAGGCACCACGCTGAAGATCGACGCTTTCGCGGCAGACACCGGACAAGCGGTGAGCTTTTCCATTCCGCTCAACGGCTTCGCCGGCGCACTTGCCCGGACCGCGGAGCTTTTGACCAATTGATGTGAGCCGCAGGACTTAAAGCGCGCGCCGCCTGAACGCAGTCTCGCGGCAGGGCGGTGCGTCACTGCAGCAGAACATTTTTCAGTCAAACGACGATTGTTTTAAGCCGTTCGGCGATCAGGGCGGCAAGCCGAGCCGCCACTTCGTCCTTGCTCATCTCCGGCCATTCCTCGACACCGGCCTTTGACACGATCCGCACCCGGTTGCGATCGCCGCCCATCACGCCCGAAGAGCCGACGCCGCTTCCCTGCGACACGTCGTTGGCAACGATGAGATCGGCGCCTTTCTTCTTGAGCTTGGCCTCGGCGTTGCGCAGGAGATCCTGTGTCTCGGCGGCGAAGCCGATAACCAGGCCGGGTCGCTGGCTGTGATGGCCGACGCCGGCGAGAATGTCGGGATTCTCGACCATGCGCAGCACCGGCGGCTCTTCGCCCGCGACCTTCTTGATCTTCTCACCGGCCGAGTTCTCGGTGCGCCAGTCGGCCACGGCGGCGACGAACACCGCCGCATCTGCGGGCAAGAGCCGTTCCACCGCGTCGCGCATCTCCTGCGCACGCTCGACGTGAATGGTCTTCACTCCGGGGGGATCGGCGATGCCGACAGGGCCGGAGACGAGGCGCACATCGGCGCCGAGCCTGGCCAGTGCTGCCGCGATGGCATGGCCCTGCTTGCCGGACGAGCGGTTGGCGATGTAGCGCACCGGGTCGATCGGCTCATGGGTCGGGCCGGAGGTGACGATGATCTTGCGCCCCGACAGCGGCCTGGGGCCGACATCGAGCAGCGCCTCGACCGCGGCAACGATCTCCAGCGGCTCGGCCATGCGGCCTTCGCCCGCCTCATTGCTTTCGGCCATCTCGCCCCTGGCCGGGCCGACGAAGGTGACGCCGTCCTTCTGCAGCGTCGCGCGGTTGCGGCGGGTGGCCGGATGCGCCCACATTCTGGGGTTCATGGCCGGCGCCATCAGCACCGGCTTGTCGGTGGCGACAAGCACGGTGGAGGCCAGATCGTTGGCGTGGCCGTTTGCGAGCTTCGCCATCAGGTCGGCGGTGGCGGGCGCCACCACCAGCAGATCGGCCTCGCGCGACAGCCTGATATGGCCGACATCGTGTTCGTCATTGCGGTCGAACAGCTCGGTGAAGACATGGTCGGCGGAGAGCGCGCCGACCGACAGCGTGGTGACGAATTCCTGCGCGGCCGATGTCATGACCACCCGAACCGCGGCCCCGCGCTCGCGCAGCCGGCGGATCAGATCCAGCGCTTTGTAGGCGGCGATGCCGCCGCCGATGATGAGCAGGATGCGCTTGCCGGAGAGGCTCATGCACCCTCCCAAGGATTGACTATGCTGATACCGCAATCGGAAAAGTCAGCAACATTTCTAGTCACCACCGCAAAGCCCCGCGAGCGAGCAACCGAGGCGATCTGTGCGTCAAATTCGCGTATAGGACGTCCCAGAAATCGTCTGTTCGAAACAATCTCCGCGTATGCTTCGGCTTCGCGGTCACCGAACGCGAGCACTGGGGTCTTGAGCCATTTGGTGAAAAAGGCCCCGATGACACTACCCAGTGCAGCCTTACGCGTTCCGTCCGGCATGTTCGCAAGCCCAACGAGCAGCTCTGCCTTGGTCATCACCGTGACATATGAGCGGGTCGCGAGCGAGCTATCCATCCAGGTAGCCACCCCTGCATCCGGCCGTGGTTTGAAGGTTTCCGAGATAACATTCGTATCCAGCACGAACATGGTTAGTCAAATTTCAGTGGCTCGCGCGTAGGGCCGCGCTCCGGCAACTCGACATCGAAACCGCCATGGGGCTCAACCAGCCTACGAATCGCGGCATAGAGTGACTCTCCCCGAGGGTCTTGGTCCACACCGTCCGAAAGAACACTCTTGGCAAGAACGCTACGCGCTTCCTCTTCCATTGAGACTCCCCTCACGGCAGCTCGCTCACGCAGTTTCTGCTTCACGTTGGTGTCGAGATTGCGGATGGTAAGTGTGCTCATGTTTTTGCTCCTTACCTCAACCTAGTCCATGAAAGCGTTGCTTTCAATGATAGCAATGCCGGCACTGCTGTCACCGAGACTCAGATCATCTTCCAGGCGATATAGACCAGCGTCAGCGCGATCACCCAGAGTGCCCAGCGGCCGGAACGGCTGTAGCGCGCTTCGGCCTTGCCGATGGCGTGGGCAGTGGTCTCGTCGAAGCGCAGGCCATGCTCGGCCATCAGGTCGATCTCGCGCGACAGCCGGTCAGTGCGCGCCGCAAGCTCGGGCACCTGGCGGGCCAGCGTCAGCAGCGCCTTGGCGCCATCGCGCGCATCCATCATCATGCCACGCGGCCCAAGATTGCCTGATATCCAGTCGCCGACCACCGGCTCGGCAGTCTTCCACATGTTGAAGGCCGGGTCGAGCGTGCGCGCCACGCCCTCGACCACCACCATGGTCTTCTGCAGCAGGATCAGTTCGGGCCGCGTCGCCATGTCGAAGAGCTCGGTAACCTCGAACAGCAGCGTCAGAAGCTTGGCCATCGAGATGGTCTCGGCCGGCTGGCCATGGATCGGCTCGCCGATCGCCCGGATCGCCTGCGCGAAGGCCGCGACATTGTGCTGGCGCGGCACATAGCCGGCCTCGAAATGGACCTCAGCGACGCGCAAATAGTCGCGCGTGATGAAGCCGTAGAGGATTTCGGCGAGGAAGCGGCGCTCCTTCTTGCCGAGCCGGCCGGCAATGCCGAGATCGACGGCAACGATGGTGCCGTTCGCCTCGACGAACAAATTGCCCGGATGCATGTCGGCGTGGAAAAATCCGTCGCGCAGCGTGTGGCGCAGGAACGACTGGATCAGGTTTGTGGCGATGGTTTTCAGATCGTGGCCCGCCGCGACCAGTCCGGCAATGTCGTTCATCTTCACGCCGTCGACCCACTCCATGGTCAACACGTCGCGGCCGGTACGCTCCCAGTCGACGGACGGCACGCGAAAGCCGGGGTCGTGCCTGGTGCTTTCGCCGAGCTCCGAGAGGGCCGCCGCCTCGAGGCGAAGATCCATCTCGATCTTGGTGGTCTGAGCCAGCGTCTGGGTGACCTCGACCGGCCGCAGCCGGCGGGACGAGGGGATGTATTTCTCCTGCAGGCGAGCGGCAAGGAAATAGCTTTCGAGATCCTGGAAGAAGCGGCGGCGCACGCCGGGCCGGATCACCTTGACCGCCACCTTGGTGGCAACGCCGTCATGCATGG
>NZ_RZQA01000034.1:0-15888 GCF_004022915.1 Mesorhizobium sp. M7A.F.Ca.US.006.04.2.1 | reverse complement strand
CACCCTTGATCCGCTCCTGTTTTATCGAGAGGTCCTGTTCCCGGCCAAGGCAACGATCGACCTCGCCTACTATCCGCGGCGCACGATTGCATCGGACCTCGTCTGGATAATGCGAGGCTTCAGGGCGGTTTTCGGCGTGTCCCTGCCTCCCGCGGCGAGTGGGTAGAGTTGGAAGGTGAGGAGAGTTTGGCATGAATGGATTGTTGTTCGTTCGCCAGTTTGACAGCTCACACGATCAAAGGAGTGCACAGTCGTGAGCTATCGCGGCAGGAAGGTCCTGGTCACGGGTGCGGATGGATTTATCGGATCCCACCTCACGGAAGCGCTGGTGCACGAAGGCGCCGATGTCACGGCACTGGCCCTATACAACTCGTTCGACAGCCATGGCTGGCTGGACGATTTACCCGACCACGTTCGAAGCCAGTTGCAATGCATTCGTGGGGATGTTCGTGACAGCGCGTTCATCAACCGGATCGTGCGCGGCCAGGCGGCGGTGTTTCATCTGGCTGCGCTGATTGCGATTCCCTACTCCTACGCGGCTGCCCAATCCTATGTGGAAACCAATGTGCTGGGCACCGTGAATGTCCTCGAAGCGGCACGCCACTGGGAAACCGAACGCATTGTGCATACGTCCACGAGCGAGGTTTATGGCACCGCTCTGACCATGCCGATCGACGAATCCCACCCACTGCAGGGACAGTCCCCCTACTCTGCGTCCAAGATCGGCGCAGACATGATGGCGGCGTCCTATGCCAGGTCCTTCGATGTGCCGGTGGTCATCCTGCGACCGTTCAATACATACGGGCCGCGCCAGAGCGAGCGGGCCATCGTGCCGACCATCATAAGGCAGGCTCTGGACGAGAACTGTCCGGCGATCATGGTCGGCGACACCAGCCCTATCCGCGACCTTACCTTTGTGGAGGACACTGCGGCGGCATTTGTGGCGGCAGGGGCGGCCGAGCTTGAATTTGGCCATGCCTACAATGCAGGCAGCCAGCGCGCCGTCAGTGTCTCGGACGTTTTGGAGTTGGTGCTCGAGTTGAGTGGCACCAGGAAACCAGTTCGTCGAGATGAAAGCCGGATGCGGCCGCAAAACTCCGAGGTTCGCGCGTTGCTCGCCGATTCCTCGAACCTTGAAAGTAAAGTCGGATGGCGGGCACATACGAGCTTGCGTGATGGTCTGGAAAAGACCATCGAGTGGTGGCGCTCGCGCCTCAGCGAAGGCCGCGTCCGACGCGAAATGAGCTACATGACATGACCTTTCCGCGGCTCATACCAGCTTTGCTGTTGATGGCCGCGCTGCTGGCGCTGCACACAGCCGTAAACCGGCCGAGCGGTGCGGCAGGCACGGAGCCGGCAATGGATCTGCCCGCTTATCTGAAACCTGCAACTGATCCGGCGACAGGGATCCGCTTTACTCGGATCACTCAGCCCGGAGCGCTTGGCAGCGGAATTGTCTGCGGCAAAATATACTGCAGTCATCGCTACTCGAGCGCGCAAGCCTGGAATGCGGATCAGAGCCTCCTCGTCCTCATGAACGGCTGCAACGGCATGTGTTTCCTCGACGGGAAAACCTACCTCCCTTTGTTTCATCGCAACAAGTCGGGTGAGTGCGAATGGCGCCCTCGAAACGCGGAGATGATGATCTGTGTCGATGGTCAAAAGATTTCGATCTGGGCGCCCCGCACCAATCGTGAGGACATAGTGTATTCCGCAACGAAATATCGGGATCTCGAATTCGGCCCGTCCAAGGGAAATCCTAGTCGTGACGGCAACCGCATTGCCGTACGCGCGACCCGCAATGATGGAGCTGCTGTCGTTTTCGCATACGACATCGACCGGCGTCTGAAATACCCGGACATCGATCTCGCCCAGGTTGCCGGAACGACCAGTTCCTGCACCATTTCTCCGCTCGGAGAGAACATCCTGTGTTTCCAAAATCTGGTCGACGGCACCGAACAGCGAGCCATTTTCGCAGTCGACGGCACCCTGCGCCAAACGTGGAAGGATCATCATCGGCCCGGCCATGGCGATTTGACTCTCGATGCGGATGGCAGCGAAATTTACGTCGGAACCAGCAAATCCGCTCCGGACAAATATCAGGTGATCAAGCGTCGGCTGTCCGATGGAAAGGTCACGTCGCTCACGAAGTACGGTGAGGCCGAGCATACGTCGCTGCGTGCTTTGGACAGGCCCGAATGGGCATTTATAAGTTACGGGGGCAATCCCGATGAGGTTCGGAGCCACCCGGACTGGGCGCCATACACGCGTGAAGTGATCGCGCTGCGTGTCGACGGTCGTCAGGAGGTCCGACGCATCGTGCAGACGCGAAACGCTCCGTTCGACTATTGGAGCGAGACACATGCCTCACCGTCCCCTGATGGGTCGCAAGTGATCTGGTCGAGCAATTGGGGGGTGCCTGGTGGACCGGTCTACGAATTCGTCGCCCATCTCGATTGGCCGCAGCAGCCGGGCCTGAATTAAAGGGAGATTGCCATCGATGGCCTTCGTTAGCCGAATTTTCTTTGCAGCCCTTGCCGGCTGCCTGGCCCTGGATATCGCAGCCGCGGCTGAAGCGCCGGTGGCCTATAAGCTGTCGCCCGGCGATACGGTGGAGATAGGAATAGCCTCCATAGCGGAGCGAACGCAACGCGCGATCGTGCAAATGGATGGCTCGATCGCGCTGCCCGAGTTCGGGATGATCCCGGTTGGCGGGCTGACGCCGGCAGAATTGCAGACGCGCATGGAGGCGGTGCTGCCAACCAAGATAGTCCATCAGCGCCTGCCTGATGGACGGGAGCAAATGATCGTCATCAAGCCGAGCGACGTCACGGCCGTGATCGCGGAGTACCGTCCGATCTATGTGACTGGCGATGTGCTGACACCAGGGCAGCAGACTTACCGGCCACTCATGACTGTCCGACAGGCAATTGCCGTCGCCGGCGGTTTTAGTCTCCTGCGGTCTCGGGCAAGCCAAAGCGGACCTGATCCCGTTGATCTGCGACGCGACTACGAGTCGATCTGGGGGGACTACATCAGAGACTACTTTCATGGCGCGCGCATCCGCGCCGAACTTCAGAACCAGGCAGAATTTGACATGCAACCGCCGCAAGGCTCGCCCCTGTCGAATGCATTGATATCGGCGGTCGCGCAGGCGGAAGCGGAGGGCCTCAAGATTTCGCTGAACAATTTTCAGCAGGAGCAAAGCTATCTCGACAAGACCGCCAAGGATGCCGAGGCTCAGGTCGAAGTTCTGCTCAAGCGCGAGCAGACGGAAGCGGCCGCGGTGAAACAGGATGAGGACGATCTTGCGCGGGTCACCAAATCGTTCGAATCGGGCAACCTGACCAACAGCAGGCTCGCCGACGTCAGACGTGCCGTGCTGATGTCGTCGAGCCGGGCGCTCGAGACCTCGGTCGAACTGATGAGAACGCGGCGCCAGCAGGAAGACTCCGTCAGGCAGCAGGAACGCAATGAAAATCAAAGAAGGATCGGCCTTCTGAACGAATTGAGGGACACCGACCTTCGCCTCGCCGAGACCACTGCAAGGCTCCACGCAGCCAGCCAGAAGCTTCAGCCATCAGGGGCGTCCGCGCTTCCACTGCCCGTCGCCGGCGAAACCTTTCAGGCGCGGATCACAATAACCGGCGGGGCCGGCGACGCGTCAAGAGGTCGACCGGTCGACCAGGACACCGAGGTTGCGCCTGGAGACACCATCGAGGTGAGGTTCAGCAGCGAACTGCAGAGCGCGGCGATCCAGTAGTTGCGCGGACGTGAACCGAGCCGGGAACGACGTTGCTGATGGCTCGCCCATGGCATGAAGACCGGGCGCCTGAGAAATCAACATGGGGAAATCAAGAAAGCGGGTTTGCCGTGATTGGTGAAATAGATGTCGCCAGCGCCTACAGCACCGGCCGCACCGACTTCATGGGGCTGAAGTTGGTTGTCGCGCCCGGCGTGCTCGTCCCTCGCCCGGAGACGGAACTGCTCGGCAGCACCGCCCTCAATGTCCTTCGTGAACTTAACAGGCCGGTACCGCGTGTCGTGGACATGTGCTGCGGGGCGGGCAATCTCGCCTGCGCCATTGGATACAAGGTCCCCACCGCGCGCGTCTGGGCGAGCGATCTTACCGACAGCTGCGTCGAAACCACCTGCCGGAACGTTGCCCATCTTGGCCTGGCCGGACGTATTTCGGTGCTACAGGGCGACCTCTTCAATTCCTTCTCGGGTCTGGAGCTCGAAGGTACGATCGACCTGGTCGTCTGCAACCCGCCTTACATCTCGGAGAAGCGGCTCGAAAACGACCGCGCGCATCTGATGGAACTTGAACCCCGTGAGGCGTTCGCTGCCGGGCCTTACGGCCTGAGCATTCATATGCGGGTGATCAAGGAGGCGCAGCACTATCTGCGGCAAGGTGGCATGCTACTTTTCGAGGTCGGGCTTGGCCAAGACCGGCAGGTCATGAGTTTGGTTGAGCGTTCCAAAGCCTATGAGAGCATTCGCACGGTTGCGAACAAAGCCGGTGAAGCCAGGGTGGTTTGTGCACGGGCCAAAGCGTCAGCGTGAGCCGCGCCATGGGTTTGCGCGCCCGGTTGGGACGACGCCCTCAAGCCGTAGCCCGGCGATCAGTTTTCCTTGCTGACCACGTAACGTGCAATTCCCTGGATGGAATCGAAATTCTCCGGCAGAAGTTCACTGTCCTCGACAGTGATGCCGAATGTCTCCTCGACGAATCCGATAACTTCAAGCACTCCAGTCGAGTCTATGATGCCCTGGTCGAGCAACGACGTTTCAACTTCCAGCGCACGCGGGTCGGCTACGTAGAAGTTTGACGCCAGAAAGGCGCGGATTTGATCGCTGTAGGTGTCAATTCTGTTGTTCGTGCTCAGCATTGAATTGGCCTCCGATCCAAATAATTCCGTAAATTGCTTTATGACAGCGCCATTTTCTTGAGCTTGCCCGTGTCCGTCATCGGCAGACTGGACACAATTTGGATGGACTTCGGAATCATGAAGTTTTCCAATCGCTTTTGACATTCCATCCGCAGCTGCTTTTCGCCCATGATCGTTCCTTGCTCCATGACGACAAACGCTTTCACTGCTTGCCCCAGCAGGTCGTCAGGTACTCCGACAACCGCGGCTTCCCGTACTCCCGGGATTTCCATCAGCACGTTTTCGACTTCCCTAGGCGCCACCTTTTCTCCCCGCGATTTTATGATCTCATCGCTGCGGCCGACAAAATAGAGGTAGCCTTCCTCGTCCATTCGGCAGTAGTCGCCGGTGTACAGAACCTGCTCGCCGGGCAAAGGACCTGGCTTGAGCTTCTTCGCGGTAGCCTCCGGCTTACCCCAGTAGCCCTTCATGACCGTTGCCCCGCGGATGACCAACTGACCGACGACATTGGGACCAACCCTTCGGTCATCCTCATCGACAATCCACATTTCGGTGTTCGGGATGGCGATCCCCACGCTCAACGGTTTTCGGGCAAGATCGTCCGGCGGAAGATAGGTGCAGCGTTTGCATTCGGTCAGGCCGTACATCGAATAGATGCGGGCGGCGGCAAACAGTTCCTGGAGCAGGCGAATGTGCTTAAGCGGCAGGGCTGCCGCCGTGTTCGTGACATACCTTATGCTTGCAAAATCATTTGCCTTCAGCGTCCTGAGATCCGACAGTGCGGCAAAGATGGTCGGCACGCCGGGAAAGCCTGTAACTCTCTCCCTTTCGATGATCGCAAGTATCTGTGCGGGGAAGGCAAACGAGCGCTCGAGGACCAACCGCGCCCCGGTACGGAATGCCATTATCATCTGATAGAGGCCGTAGTCGAAGGCCAGGGGCAAGACATTGAGGATCACGTCGTCTTCGCCAAGCTCAAGGTACGAGGCGATAGACGTGCAGGCTGTCATCATGTTCCTGTGTGTCAGCATCACGCCTTTGGGTTCGCCGGTCGAGCCCGACGTGTAGATGATGGCTGCGAGATCGATATCGATGCGGCGGCGGGCCGGCGCTTTGCCGTGGCTGGCAGCCGCCTCATCCCAGCGCACGGCATGCGGCAATCCCCGGAGCTCGGCGTCGTCCACCTGACCGGAGACGATGAGCCGCCGCAGCGACGGACAGTTACGCGCCGGCTCAGCAAAGACCGGCTGCAAATGTTTGTCGGTGATCAATGCTGCCGGAAGGCAATCGTTGAGCAAATACCCCAGCTTGTCGCTCTTGGTGAGCGGATTGACGACGCACACAACGGCGCTCGCCTTGAGAACCGCCCAGAAGCTGACCACGGTCTCGACGGTGTTGTCGGCGAAGATCATAACGCGGTCACCGGGGGCGACCCCGGACGTGACGAGATGACGGGCGACCGCGCTGGAGCGTGTCTCAAGCTCGTCATAGGTGAGCCGGTGCTCGCCGCACACCAGCGCTACCTTGCCGCCGAGCCGCTCGGCCGAATGACTGAGGTAATCGTCCAGCAGAGGTACGGCGCCATGCATCATACCAGCACCTCTTCCCTGTGCAGGTGATCGACATCTATCCTGAGGTCGACCGCATGCGCGCTCGATGGGCGGCTTGCGACAAACTGCTGATGGAGGAGCTGCGTCGACAGCACGCCGACCATCGCCATGTTGTCCGAGTTGGACAGATCCCCATCGCCGGTCTTGGCAGCGCATTTGTCCAGCAGGCGCGCGACCGAGTTCGGATCAAAGACATTCGCCGCGCGCAGGGCAGTCTCGGAGAGTGCTTCGCGGACATAGGCGGGTGCGCCATCGCCCGTGAAGCAAAGTGCGTTGGGCGCCCGGTAGGGTTGCTTCTTGCGGGCCACGACTTCCGCGGGCACGATCGATTTCGCCACACGCTTCAGCACGTGTTTCTCATCCAGAATGCGCAGCTTGTAGTCGGGCGGAAGCGAATTCGCCAAGGCCACGAGCCTGTCGTCCAGGAACGGGAAGCGCCCCTCGACAGAATGGGCCATCAGCATCCTGTCACCCTGCGAGGAGAGCAGGTAGCCCGACATCAGCGTCCTGATCTCAAGATACTGGTCCTGCGCGAGAGGACGCCATCGTGGAAACTCTTCGGGCAGGCGGCCAAGCAGGTCTGCCACCACGTCGTGACGCGCCGCTTCGGCATGCATGTCGGCCGAGAACAGCCGTTTTATCGCGCTGGTGGTGCGCCAGCGGGTGTCATGCGCGAAGCCGGGCGTGCCAAATGCATGGATATCGTGTCCAAAGAACTGGCGCGCCATCGCCTGCTGCTTGACCGGCGACCGGCTCAGATAGGGGTAGAGGCGTTCCAGCAGTCGCGCGCGTCGGGCGGATGCGGGCTGCCGCCCCCAGAAACGGCGGACCTTGCCTTCACGGAACAGGTCGTAGCCGGCAAACATCTCGTCGGCGCCCTCGCCGGTCAGGACGACCTTGATGCCATGTTCGCGCACCAGCCTCGAGAGAAGGAACAACGGCGCCGGCGCGGTCCTGAGAATCGGACGCTCGGCGTGACGGATCACATCTGGGAAAACCTCGGCAATATCACCGCGCGAAACCATCACCTCGTGGTGCTCGCCGCCGCTCGCACTTGCAACCAGCCGCTGGTAACGGGTTTCATCATATTCGGCGTCAGCAAAACGCAACGAGAAGGTCTGGAATGGCGCGCCGGCGAAGCGCCTCCCGAGCATGGCGACAAGTGAGCTGTCGAGCCCGCCGGAAAGGTAGCAGCCAACCGGCACATCCGCCTTGACCATTCTAAGCGCCGTCGCGGCCTGCAAGGCGCTACGCACTTCGTCCACCGCATCGTCCAGTGAGCCGGTGAAGGTGCCGTGGGCCTGGTCCGCGATCTCGGGATAACAAGGTTTCCAGAAAGCGTGCTCACGAACGCTGCCATTGTCGTAGATGCGTACATGGCCGGGGGTAAGTTCCTTCACTCCCTGAAATACGCCTTGCGGCGGTACGACCGTCCACAGCGTGAAAGTCTGGTCTATCCCCGCCGGATCGAAGGCCCGCGGTATCGCCGGGTCGGCTGCGAAAATGGCCTTCACTTCGCTGGCGAAGTGAAGGCGGCCAGCATGTTCGCACAAATGCAGCGGGCAGATGCCGAACCGGTCGCGCGACAGGACGAGACGGCCTGTCAGCGAATCCCAGATGGCGAGTGCCCACTGCCCGTTTAGCCTCTCGAATGCGGCCACGCCCCAGGCGCGGTAGGCGTGCACGATGACCTCGGTATCGCTGCGGGTGCGGAAACGATGCCCCAGCGCCATGAGTTGTTCACGCAGCTCGACGTAGTTGAAGATCTCGCCGTTGAACACGATCCAGGTGGTATCGCCGGTGTCCGCGAGGGGCTGCTGTCCGGTCGAGAGATCGATGACCGACAGACGGGTATGCGCCAGCCCCGCCCGCCTGTCGCGGTAAACGCCGCTCTCATCCGGGCCTCGATGGGAGAGCGCGGCTGCCATTCGTAGAAGCGCGGCTCGTGAAGGAGGCTCCGCAGCCGCGTTCAGCGCCACAATTCCGGCGATGCCGCACATGGGTCAATCCCTGTCCATCGCAGCGGACAGCTGCGGCCGTGCGTGAAGGTAGCGGGCGGCGCGGCGTTTGCTGACGATATCCTTATAGACCTTCTCGACCTGCTCGGCCGTCAGGCCGGCGGCGGCGGCAACCACGCCGGCCGAAATTCCGTGATTCATGCCGTAGAGGCACAAATCCATCAGCTGATAGGGCAAGGCGAAGTAGAACTCCTCCTGGGTTTGCGCCATGGAAAACGTGTCCGTGGTCGGCGGCCTCATTCGGACCTCCTCGTCAATCCCGAGATATTCCGCCAGCTGATAAACCTGGGTCTTGTAGAGATGGACGATCGGCATCACGTCGGCGACGCCGTCGCCCTGCTTGACGAAGAAGCCTTGGTCATATTCGAGCCGGTTTGGCGTGCCTGCCACTGCATAGTTGAGGCGGTCCGCATGATAGTATTCAGTCATCTTGCGAACCCGCTGCTTGTAGTTGGTTGCAGCGACGATCTGCAGGTAAGCCGCCGGCGAAAGACGCACGGTGTCGATCTTTCCGTCCGGATCCTCGACGGTGAGGCGCGTGATATTAAGGCCGCTGCTCTCCAGCACCGATGCCATGACCAGCTTGCATTTCCAGCCTTCGCCATATCCAGGGACGGCAGTTCGGATGGCCTCCATCTGTCGGGCGTAGGCGCCGATGCCCTCGAGCGCCGGCTGGATATCCTCAAGGATTGTGTCGATGCCAAGCTGCCCGGCGACGCTGCGGCCAAGCCTCAACGAGTCGCCGGATGAATCGCGCTCCGGCATGAACAGGCCCAGTACCTTGTCCCTGCCGAACGCGCGTGCGCAGACCGTTGCGACGACCGAACTGTCGATGCCTCCGGAGAGCCCGACAACCACTCCGCGGCGCCGTTGTGTGCCGAGAACCTGTTCGCGCAAGGTCTCGACGATGCGATCGATCTCCAGCCGGGCATCGAGCGCCAGCACATCGCTGTTGAATTCCCCGATCAGGTCGATGACACTGCCTCCCGTTTCTGTGACTCGATTGAAGAGTAGGTCTCAGTCACAGCGTTTTCGATGAGCGGGCGATTGATGGTCAGATGGGGCTCCACGACCATGTCGATGTGAGTGCCGGCGATCGGAATGACGTCCAGATGGACGAATGCCCGATCCCACCCAAGTGCAAGCGGCATTCCGGGCCGCGCGCAACGGAACAAGGTGCCGGTGATCGGCAGTATCGGCCTGGGTTCTGTGAGCCACTGGAAGAAGGCGCGCGCGCGCAGAACTTCCTGCAGTTCCAGTTTGGTTCTGAAGCTCGTCGGGTTGAACTGACCCTCGGCATAGCGATCGAGGAAGCTGGCAAGCCGGGATTCGCAGTGCATTTTGACCGCGACCTTGGCAAGCGCGCGGCATGCCACTCGACTAGCCGATATACGATTGGTTCGGATCCGGTGAAATGTCCGGGTAATCGTCTCCCAACGCCTGCTGCGTTCGCCAACCAGGCTGGTATCCAGAATGCCCGTGAACGCTACCGCTCGCCCTTGATCAAGCAGACGCGCGGCAACCTCAAAAGCAACCGCTCCTCCGAGCGAGTGACCAAGCAGGCGAACACAGCCGGTCGGCTGCACGCGGTTGATATGATCGATTGCAGCTTCGACCATTGCGGCGACGGTGTTCTGACCTTGCAGGATCATGCCCAGGGCCGGATATCTGATGGGAGACACCCTGGCGACCTTGCTTATTGCCGATGCGAACGAAGCAAGGCTCGGACCATAGCCGACCGAGCCGGGGAAAAGGAAAAGCAGCGGAGGCTCGTGTTTCCAAGCGGGCGCGTGCTCGCCGCCTCCTTGAGCAGAAATGACCGCTGCAACCATCTCATCGAAGCTCATTCCAACCGTGAAGGCTTCCAATCCGAGCTCCTGCCCGATCGCGCTTTCGATTTCCATGACGCAGTGCAGCAGCTTCAGCGAATCTCCCCCCGCTTCGTCCCAACAGCCCAGGGCGACCCGCGTCTTGAGGACCTTGGTCCAGGCACGCCGTACGATCTGATGAGCAGGAACTTCATGTCCCGCATGGGGTATTTGCGGTGGGGGCGTGGTTTCCCGAACCGAAAGGTCAATTGCAGCCAGCGTTGTCATATCGATCTTTCCGCTGGGCAGTCGCGGTATCTCGGCGCTTGCATGGAGTCGCAACGGGCAAAGCGCCGGCGGCAATTTTGTCCTGGCAAGTTGGCGCAGCTCGTCGCAAAAACTGGCTCCCGCTCCGCTGTGCGGTACGGCGAATGCAACCAGTTCATTCGCCGGGGTGACGATAACCACGGCATCCTTCACCGACGGCGCGCCACGCAGAACCCGTTCGAGTTCGGCCGGCTCAACGCGCCGCCCATTGACCTTTATCTGGCGCCCTTTGCGGCCTATGATCCGCAGCAGGCCGTCACTCCCGATTTGCACAAGATCGCCCGTCGTAAAGATGCGAAGCGTCTGGTCGTCGGGGTCTACTTCAAACGGAACAACGGCCCCGTTTTCCCAATGTCCAAGCGCGACATACGGGCTTCTGATCAACAGTTCTCCGATCTTGCCAGGCTGAACCGGGTAACCCTCTTCATCGACCACTGCGAAGCTGATTCCCGGAAGCAGCCAGCCGACGGGAGCCGAAGAATCGAATTCCGGCCAATCGTGCGGCAAGAACCACTGCGATCCCGTCGTTTCCGTCGATGAATAGCCGATCTGCACCAGGCAATTTGGCGGGACAGCCTTGCGCACGAGGCGGATGTCGGCCGAAGATACCTTCTCGCCTCCAATTCGGGCAACTCTGAGCGAACCAAAGGCGTCCGCGGGTTCATCCGCCAAGAGAGCGCGAAGCAATGCAGGCACCAGATAAGTGATCGTCACGCCTTCGGATTGCATGCGGCCGCGAACCGCGCGCAGGCCGACGGCTTCAACCTCCACAAGCTGCAACGTGGCACCCGTGAGAAGAGCGGCAAGAATTTCCCGACAGCCGGCGATGGTTGCCGGGCCGGTCAGAGGCAGGAATACATCCTGTGCATTGATGTGGCACGCATCGACATATTGCTGCACTCGGCACAGCAAGTTCCGCTGGCTGTTGACAATCCCCTTGGGGCGGCCCGTGCTGCCGGAGGTATAAAGCACGATTGCCGGTGCATCGACAGAAACCACACGGTGTGCGGCTGGATGGGGCGTTGCCTGCAATGATTGCGCCATATCGATCCAGGCAACGTGCTGGGGCAGATCAAGGCCGTGGAGGCCTTTGTCGCCAATTATGGCGGAGAGCCTCGCGTCGGCGACGATTTCGTTGATGCGCGAGTCCGGATCTCGCACGTTAAGCGGCACTGACGGCCGACCGGATGCCATGCTGGCCAGCATCGCAACGGTGTACCAGACCGAGTTGGCCTGAAGTATTCCAACCGCATTTCCGTCGGGAACGACGGCTTCAATCCAGCCGGCCAATGCCTCGACCGCCCGAAAAAGCTCGGAATAGGTCAGTCGATTGGTGCCGTCGCTGGCGGCTAATTTTTCGGAATAACGCCCGGCGATCTCCCTCAGGTGATCAAAGACAGGAACGTCGGCGAAGCCAGTTCCCATCCGTTGATGCAGACGTAGAACAGGCCCGCCATGGTCAAGAGCATGATCGGGAGCTTTTAACCATCGGCAAGGGACCACCGCTTGGTAGTCAGCCTGCACCGTTTGAATCGCCCTCGAAGATTCTAAATGCGCCAGAGACATAAGGGCCCCACGCTAGGATTGTTGCCGCTTATCGCTCCGCGGCATGATCTTTTCATCAATCATTCGGATGATGCGTGAGACGGTCTTAATCGCTTGAATTATTCGAAGATGAAGAGGCCAGCCTGCGCCCGCCCGGGCTGCGGGACTACCTTACCTTACAGAGGTGTCGGGCTGCGCGCTGCTATCCGCTTTGCCAGTGCTTGAAACGAAGCAGTATGCGAACACTTCCCCTCCAAGCTCATCCGTTACACGAACCCAATTTTTTTCCCAAGTCCGCAGGGTAACCTGGCGTCCCGTTGACATAGTCGCCGCCGTGAACGGGCTGGACGCATTGACGTTACTCGCCGCGACCACGTCATCCCCCTCCATTTGTTCCACCAGGTATGTTTGCATCACTGCTCCTGACTGTGGGGCAAGGCCGGTTCAATCGCGTGTAGCTGGACAACTCCAACCGCAGGGAACGGATTTCGTTCCATGCTACAGGCAACTCTACCGCCGGAAGTCAGCCTTCAGATCGCCTGCCCTCCTGGCAGGACCGTGGCCTAGCCGCTGAACGACTGGTCAGGACTGAGCTATGCTTTGGGGGAGATGGACCTCGCCCTGCGAATCCGCATACTTCTGGAAAAGTGCAATCTTGTCGGGATACGTAATCCGGATTTCGCTGTGACAGCCCTCGCAGCGATATTTGGACGCAACCTGGAACCAGCGCCCGGGTTTCAGCAAAGCCAATCCGCAGCGCGGACATTTGAACGTCATTTCAAGAGGGCATAGATTCTGACACAGCGGCATTTCGCAAAGTCCATAAGGGATACCTAATGTCAGGCAACGACAGCCGGCCGAAATCGTTCCTGGACGCCGTTCTTTTCGTCAGGCCGATGACCAACCCCGGACGCCGGGAGATTATTGGATTGTCCGCGATGCCAGATTTACTGACGCGGGCCTGAACTCAAGCGCACCCCGATTTCCGGTGGCGTAGCGCCGTTGCAGGCGTTGACTGATGTCAGCAGCTTGCAATCCGAATGAGCAAGCCCGGAGCGAGGTGGCCTCGGGGGGACGACGGGGCCGCACGGTCGACGACACGGCCTATCCGGATGCTGAAACAACGCCGCGCGCCGACCCTGTCGAACAGCACCAGTGGAACAGGCAGGATGAAAAGCGGCGCAACAGGCGGCAATACTTAAGTGTCTCGCCTATATCGTAGCTCGGGAGCCGCGATCCCGACCGAGTTGATGGATATGGAAGCGCTGTTGAAGGGAACCGACGCATCCCTTGGCGAATGCGTCGGTTCCAGAAGTTTATGCGTGGCGGATTTCCGTTCCCAGCACCTTCAGACATTCGCGGATGAACGCAGCAAGCGCCGTCCAACCTTTGGCCGAAACCATTGTCCCGTCCACATAGGCCTCGGTCGGCGACAGGTCGATATAGGTGCCACCCGCCAGTGTCACCTCCGGCTCGCAGGCGCCGAGTGCCGCGACCTTTTTGCCGCGCACCACGCCGTCGACAGCGATCAGGATCTGCACGCCGTGGCAGATGGTGAAGATTGGCTTCTTGGCCTCGTGGAAATGGCGCACGATCGCCTGCACGCGCTTGTCGGTGCGGATGTATTCCGGGCCGCGGCCGCCCGCGCAGTAGACGGCATGATACTGATCGAGCTGCCTCTCGGCTTCCGAGAAAGTCTTGTTGATCAGCGCATAATGGCCGAGCTTTTCGGTGTAGGTCTGGTCGCCCTCGAAGTCGTGCAGCGAGGTCTTGATCAGATCTCCGGCGTTCTTGTCCGGGCATACCACGTGGATGGTGTGACCGACGGCTTCCATCGCTTGCTGATAGACAAAGATTTCGTATTCTTCGGTGAACTCACCGGTCAGCATCAGTATCTTTTTGCCTGGCATGGTTCTTCCTCTCAGTGTTTTGAGCTAGGCAAGGCGCAGACTGCGCCTGCCTTTCTGTGAAATCGGATAGGGTCAGAATGGCGAATCCGGAAAGTAATATTCCTTGGCGTTGGCCTGGGTGATCAACGGCGCGTCGAGCTTGACGGTGCCACGGACGGGTGCCTGGCCGATCAGGTTGGCGACTGTCATGTAGATCGCGGTCTTGATCATCGACGGCGGGTATGGCGTCTCGACCGGCGTCATGGCGTCGCCGTCGATCACTTTCTTGACGATGTCCTTCATGCCGTTGCCACCGAGCGCAAGCTTGATGTCGGTCCGCCCCGACTGCTTGACCGCCTCGAGCACGCCAAGCAGCATGTCGTCGTCATTGGCCCACACCGCATCGATATGCGGGTACTTGGCCAGATAGTCCTGCATCAGCTTGAAGGCTTCGTCGCTGTTCCAATGCGCGTACTGGATGTCGAGGACTTTCAGATCAGTGCCTTTGATCGTGTCCTGGAAGCCCTTGATGCGCTCGTCGTCGATGACGGTCGGAATGCCGCGCAACACAACGACGTCGCCCTTGCCGCCAAGCTTGTCGATCATGAACTTGGCGGTGTTGGTGCCAACCGCGATATTGTCGCCGGCGAGGTAGAGATCCTGGACGGAGGCGTCAGTCAGACCGCGATCGACGACGGTGATGAACGTGCCCATGTCCTTGATAGCCTTGACCGGCTGGGTCAGCTCTTCCGAGCTGTAAGGCAGGATCACCAGAGCATCCAGCTTGCGGCTGGCCGACAGGTCCTCAAGCGCGCTGACCTGCTCCGCCGCGGACGGCGACGTCTTCACGACCACTTCGACGTTCGGGAACGCGGCGTTGATTTCCTTGGCCGCCGCTTGTGCGTGGTAGACGATGCCCGCTGTCCAACCGTGGTCAGCGGCCGGTATCGACACCGCGATGACCTTCTTGTCTTGCGCCATGGCCTGGCCGGCCAGCAGCAGCGCGCCAAGTGTCGCTGCCGCAATCCATTTTCTACTGAACATTGTCTTCTCCCTTGGACCTACAAGAACGTTAATCCGCGTGGTCCGGACGCGGCGCTATTTCGAATTCGAAAACCGCTGGATGAGCATGGCGATGATGATGATGACGCCCTGAACAGCGGCAACGAGGTATTCGGAGACGAAGTCTGACAGCACCATGAGGTTGGCGATGAGTTCCAGGATGACGGCGCCGGCGACTGTCCCCCACACATGGCCCTTGCCGCCGCGCAATGCGGTGCCGCCAATCACCACGGCGGTGATGACCTGCAGTTCCCAAAGCTGTCCGGTCGTCGGCGTTGCGGCGCCCAGGCGCGGCACGTAGCAGATCGCGGCAATCGCCACACAGACACCCTGGACGATATAGGCCACGGTCCGTGTCCTGATCACCGAGATGCCGGAATAACGGGCGACATCCTCATTGGCGCCGACCGCCGCACATTTGCGCCCATATTTCATCTTGTAAAGGATGAAGGATGCGACCGCGGCGACTGCGATGGATATGAGGATTGGAACCGGGATCCCGCCGACCGTGCCGAAATAGACAGGCCGGTACGCCTCGCGCAACGACCTGTCGATCGGTATCGTGCCGCCATCGGTCAGATAGGTTATCAGCGCCCGGAAAATCCCCATCGTGCCCAGCGTGGCGATAAACGGTTCGATCCTGCCGACCGTGACGATGAGCCCGTTGGCAAGCCCGCACACCAGGCCGACCAGGATCGCAACCGCCATACCGGCGGGAATAGCCCAGATGCCGGGAT
>NZ_RZQA01000349.1:0-6111 GCF_004022915.1 Mesorhizobium sp. M7A.F.Ca.US.006.04.2.1 | reverse complement strand
ACGCAAAACTGTTCGCCGCCGCCATGAAATACCCGCCGGTCGGCGAGCGCTCCTGGGGCCCGACCTACGCTTTTCCCCGCCACGGCCAAGGCGACCAGGCCGACTGGCTGCGCGACACCAACCAGCGCACCATGGCCTTCGCCATGGTCGAGACGCGTGCAGCCCTCGATGCTCTCGATGGCATCCTCGATACGCCCGGCATCGACGGCATCTTCCTGGGCCCGTCGGATTTCTCGATCGCCTGGAGCAATGGCGCCACGGTCAATTCGACGCTGGAAAGCATGATGGAGACGGTGGCGTCGGTGGCCGAGCGCACCCGCAAGGCCGGCAAACATGCGGCGATCTACGTTGTCGAGCCGGCAATTGCCGGCCGGGTCGTGTCGATGGGCTATCGCCTGCTGGCCATGGGCTCGGAGCATGCGCTGATTTCACTGGGCGCAAAGACCCTGCTCAAGGGCATCAAGGATTCGATCGGATCCTGAACCCGAACCGGACGCACTGCCGTCACAGCGCCGGGCGGTTAGGCGCTCGACGCCGCAGGCGCCGCGGCGATAGGTCCGCCGCGCCTGAACCTGTTGAACAGGGCGCCGACCATCTGGACCCACCAGTTGTTGAAGGTCATGAGCGGCAACGCCGCGAGGATCGAACCCAGTATGGCGGCGGCGGCGCCGAGTGCGGTGGAACCGCTTGTCAACAAAACCCATGACCCCAATGAGCAGATAACGGGTACATGCACGAGGTAGAGTGGGAAGGACAGGTCGCCCAGAAAACGTGCCACCTTACCCGAGAGCCATGATAGAGGCTCATCCACACTCAGCACCGCGTAGACCAACATGACGCTTGCCGGGATGGCCACGCAGGCTTGCCGCAGGCCCACATCGGAAGCCACGTCAAGCACGGCGAACGGGCGATATATGCCCACGGCACTCCCCGCATAACCCAGCAGCGCCAGGGAAACCATCACCATGGCGCCTCTCACCCACCGATTCGGGCGAAAATCCATGGCGAGAAGCGGATAGAGCAAGAGGCTGGCCGGAAAGGCACAAAGAAAGTAACTGACTTGCAGCGCCAGGAACACGACTGCTGCTATGCAGACCCAGAACGATAACGTCCAGCGGCCTTGAAGGAAAAAGACGATCGGGGCGAGGGCGAAGGTCAGCATGCTCCCCCAGAACTCGACCGTCATGGTCCACAGACTGCTGTCATAATAGTTGTCGCCGTAGATGAACGTCCGCCACGCCCCTTGCAGAAACGCGTCGGCGAAACTCGCAGTCTCCGGCGATAGCACCTTTGAAGCATTGCCGAAACTTCTCAGCCAGTCGGATTGGGTGACGGCGGCCGCATCCTTGATGAAATACAGGTCGAGCTTGAAGATGATGCAGGATGCCAGCGTCGTAACGAGTACCGGGCCGGCCAGGCGTGGCAGGCGCTTGATCGCACCCAACCGCAGATCTTGTGCCTTGCTGGTCTGAAAATAACGCTTCACGAGCACGTAGGAAGACAGGACGAAAAACAGGTAGACGGCGGAGCCGCCATTGAACGCGACGAAAGCCAGGCTTGTTTTGAGCGATTGCCCGGCCAAGTCTCCCTCGCCTTCCATCAATGGCGCAAAAGCACCCAAACAATGCCCATTCAGAACTACGAGCGCGGCGACACCTCTTAACAATCGAGTGAAGCATCCTTGGCCAAGTATGGGCTTTCTTTGAATAATTGCTATTTAGTACGCGCGAATATAATCGTTCGGCGAACAGAGTTCGCCGTTGCTGGAGAGATTATCGCGATCTGCATTAAATTATTGTTCACGCAAGCCGGATGGCCTGCCGAGCAGCTTCGTGTTCAGGCTTTGACCGTATATATTACAGGTCCGTCAGGAACTTGGCGAAGGTCATCGAGCCTTCGGGCCACGGTCCGAAGCCCGAATCCTCGCTGAGATGACCGGTTTCGCCGGCATCGATGAACAGCGAGCCCCAGGCACCGGCAATGTCTTCGGCGACATCGAAGGCGCAGAACGGATCGTTGCGGCTGGCAATCACGATCGAGGGAAAGGGCAGCGGCTCACGCGGGTAGGGGCCGAAGGTCATCAGGTGCCTGGGCCTGATCTCGGGGTTAGCGACATCGGGCGGCGCCACGAAGAAGGCCCCGGCGACCGGCTTGCGGAATTGCGGAATGGCTTGCACCGCCGCGGCGACGCCAAGTGAGTGCGCGACCAGGACGACCGGCCGCTCGGCCTCGTTGACCGCCTTGGCGACGCTCGCCGTCCAGTCCTCGCGCACCGGCTTCGACCACTCCGCCTGTTCGACGCGGCGCGCCGTCGACAGCTTCGACTGCCAGCGGCTCTGCCAATGGTCGGGGCCGGAATTGGTGTAGCCCGGCACGATGAGAATATCTGCGTCTCTGACCTTCATGGCGCTGAGATAGCGAGCGGCATCGCTTCGTGCAACCGGCAGAAACGCCACGTTTGATCACAATAGTGAACACCATGTTCGCTTCTTCGCGTCTTGTGTGAACGATGCGGATGGACGATCTGTGGTCAGGAAAAGAAACAGCCGTGCGCGGGAACCCTGACTTTGGAACTGACACGACGTACAATGATCGGCGGAGTGGGGTTTCTCGCTTTGGGAGCTTCATCGCAGGCCGGTCGAACGGAGCATTTGATGAGCGAGTTGCCTTTTGCCGCCACCACCCCGGTCAGCGTTGCCCGCGTCGGGCTGAAGGCGCGCGACGCGGAAAGCCTTGCCGCATATTATCGCAGCATCGTCGGTCTGCAGGAACTGAGCCGCGCCGATGGGGCGATCACGCTGGGCGCCGCCAACCGTCCGTTGCTGGTCATCGAGGCCGATCCTTCGGCCAAGCCGGATGATCCTCGCAGCGCAGGCCTGTTCCATACTGCCTTCCTGCTGCCCAGCCGTGCCGATCTCGGCCGCTGGATCAACCACGCCATATCAAACAAGATCGCCATCGAGGGCGCTTCCGACCATCTGGTCAGCGAAGCACTGTACCTGACCGATCCCGAAGGCAACGGCATCGAGATCTATGCCGACCGCCGTCCGCAGGACTGGAAGTGGAATGGCGACAAGGTGGCGATGGCGACCGAGCGGATGAACATTCCGTCCGTCGTTGCCGAAGTGCCTGCGGGTGACGCCGGCTGGCAGGGCGCGCCGGAAAACAGCGTCGTCGGCCATGTCCACCTGCGCGTCGGCAGGCCGGAAGACGCCGAAGCCTGGTGGAACCAGGAATTCGGCTTCGACACGGTGGCCAAATATGGCGGCCAGGCGGTGTTCCTGTCGTCAGGCGGCTATCACCACCACATCGGCGCCAACGCCTGGCAGAGTTCGGGCGCCGGCCGCCGCGATCCCAGCCGGTCGGGTCTGGCCTGGGTGGAGATGCGTTCGGACAATGTGACCAGCCCGGTGACCCGCGAAGATCCATGGGGCACGGTGATCAGGACTGTTCCCGGCAAGGCTTGATTTGAGGGCTGCGCCAAGCTGGAGCACCCCTCAACCGTCGCGGCGTTGCGCGCCGATCCACCTTCTCCCACAGGGGAGAAGGTGAAGCCTGCCGCTCGCGGCCAGCGACGGTATAGCGCTTTGCCTCAGGCTTTGCCAAACACCCGCTTGAAGATCGTGTCGACATGCTTGGTGTGATAGCCCAGGTCGAATTTCTCGCGGATTTCGGCCTCGGGCAGGGCAGCGGTCACTTCCTTGTCGGCCAGTAATTCTTCAAGAAAATCAGCGCCTTGCTCCCACACCCTCATGGCGTTGCGCTGGACCAGACGGTAGGAGTCTTCGCGAGACAACCCAGCCTGCGTCAGCGCCAGCATGACACGCTGCGAATGCACGAGGCCGCGGAACTTGTTCATGTTCTTCAGCATGTTGTCGGGATAGACGAGCAGCTTGTCGATGACGCCGGTCAGCCGTGACAGTGCGAAATCGAGCGTCACGGTGGCGTCAGGGCCGATCATGCGCTCGACTGAGGAGTGGGAAATGTCGCGCTCATGCCAGAGCGCCACATTCTCCATCGCCGGCATCGCCATGGAGCGAACCATGCGGGCAAGGCCGGTGAGGTTTTCGGTCAGCACCGGGTTGCGCTTGTGCGGCATGGCCGAGGAGCCCTTTTGGCCCGGCGAAAAATACTCTTCCGCTTCGAGCACTTCGGTGCGCTGCAAATGCCTTATCTCGATCGACAGCCGCTCGACCGACGAGGCGATGACGCCGAGCGTGGCAAAGAACATCGCGTGGCGGTCGCGCGGGATCACCTGCGTCGACACCGGCTCGGGCTTCAGGCCGAGCTTCGCCGCCACATGTTCCTCGACATAGGGGTCGATGTTGGCGAAGGTGCCGACCGCCCCGGAGATCGCACAGGTGGCGATATCCTCACGCGCGTGCACCAACCGCTCGCGGCAGCGCGAGAACTCGGCATAGGCCTGCGCCAGCTTGACGCCGAAGGTCGTCGGCTCGGCATGGATGCCGTGGCTGCGGCCAATGGTGACGGTGTTCTTGTGCTCGAAGGCGCGGCGCTTGAGCGCTGCAAGCAGACCGTCGATGTCGGCGAGCAGGATGTCGCTGGCGCGGGTCAGCTGTACGGCGAAGCAGGTGTCGAGAACGTCCGATGAGGTCATGCCCTGGTGGATGAAGCGGGCGTCCGGCCCGACAAATTCAGCAAGATGGGTCAGGAAGGCGATGACGTCATGCTTGGTGACTCGTTCGATCTCGTCGATCGCCTCGACGTCGAATTTTGCGGCACTACCCTTTTCCCAGATGGTTTTTGCCGCTTCCCTGGGGATGACGCCGAGTTCGGCCAGCGCATCGCAGGCATAGGCTTCGATCTCGAACCAGATGCGGAACCGGGTTTCTGGCGACCAGATGGCGACCATTTCCGGCCGGGAATAGCGAGGGATCATCGGTCAGTCCTGACATATCGAGAAGTTTGCCCGCGTCCTAACAGAGGCGAGCAAAATGCTCAACGCCGCTGGCGCGCAAACCAGACGCCCGCGGCAAACAGAGCGATGAAACCAACTGGAAAATAGAGCCGGATGCCCAGCACTACGAACTGATAGAGCGCAATCAACGTCGTGAAGACGAACTGGAGGACCCAGGTGCGGGTGAAAGCAGGCGCATGCCACTCGGCGTAGTAGGAGCGGTACTGCAGGGCAAACAGCCCGCCGGTCAGGCCGATCGTCGCCGCTGCTAGGCACACGAAGGCCGCGGCGAAAGCGACTTCCCAGCGTCTTCCCTGCGAGACCAGCCGCGTCGCAAACAGGCCGATGGGGAAGGCCAGCGCAGCTCCCGCCGCAAACAGCATGGTGACAATGCGGATTTTCGCCGGCGTCTCCCAGTCGTCCAACAACAGGGTGACGAGCGCGCTGGCGCCCATCGTCACAGCCCACAACACTGCGCCGATAAGCGCTGTGCGCGGCGTCGGTATCGCGCGGCGAAGGCGGTTCAGCGCACGATCGCGCGCGGCGGGTTGAGCACGGGATGTCACAGGCGACCGGTCACCGCGATCCAGCGAAAGTCCGGGCCTTCAAAGCCGTATTGGCGCACCGCGATCAGCACGGCATAGGCGCTGAGGCTGTCCATGGAAAAGGTTTGCACGGCGCCGATGCGATAGCCGTTCGGGCAACCCCGGCTTTTCGGTATCGCCTTGTCCTGGTGCAGCAGCTTGGTCGTGCCGCCATCCTGCGCCTCGATGCGCAGCAGCCGGAAGCCGTTGATTTCGCCCTGGCTCTCGCAGCCATCGGCGTTGTTCATGCCCAACTCGTCGAGCCGGAACTCGAGCGGTGGGTCGACCGGAGTGAAGATCGGGCGCGGATTGACCGCCATCCGGTGCGGATCCGCCGAAAGCTCGGTCACCGGGTTGAAACCCGCGGTGATGCCGCGGTTGGCGTCCAACTCGGCCTGGCTGACAATGGATTCGCCTTTTTGCCGGGCCTGAAGGCGCACCGCATCCAGTTTGGCATTCTCGTCCTCAAGCCGGACCCGGATCGGCGTGCCCTTCAGAAAGCTGTCGGTGCTCGTGTCGATGTAGTAGCGGTTGGCATAGGGAAAGCCCGATCCATCCTGCACGCCATATTCCTCGAAAGCGAAGACGCTGCCGTCCTTGGTGAAGCCG
>NZ_RZQA01000348.1:0-6121 GCF_004022915.1 Mesorhizobium sp. M7A.F.Ca.US.006.04.2.1 | reverse complement strand
CGGTCTTGAGTTCGATGCCGTCCGCTTCGGCGGCCATACCGGTACCGGCCTCGATCTGCTTGCCGAGAATGGCCGATGGTCCCGACAGGGGCGCCGAGACGCCGACCAGCAGCGTCCGGGCATCCGCACCACTGGCCAGGAACAGCCAGAACAGCGCCGCTATTGTTCTTGTCCTGGGTCGCATTCGAGCGATGGGATCCTCCGGGCCGGTCCTATGCTCCCGGCACTGTTGCCGCCAAGACCTAAAGGCTGCCCGGCCTTGGTGCAACACGCGAATTTCGGGATATGGCTCAGGCACTTCGCTTGTGGCGGGCTATGTCTGGCCATATATGTCGATAGGATCCTGACAATGGAAAAAAAACGGTGCTGAAGAAGAAAGACATTTGGCCGCAGGCCTATCGCGACGCGATGAGCCACTTTGCCGGCCACGTCCATGTGGTCACCACCGACGGGCCGGCCGGCAAGCGCGGCGCGACGGTGATCGCGGCCTGCTCGGTTTCGGACACCCCGCCGACCATTCTGGTCTGTCTCAATCGCGAAAATCCCAAGAACGAACCGTTCGTGAAAAACGGCAGGTTTGCCTTGAACACCCTGGCTTCCCACCAGGAGCCGCTGTCAGTCGGCTTTTCCGGAATCACCGGCTTGCCGGTCGAGGAGCGCTTCGCGCTCGGCGAATGGGACGTGATCTCCACCGGCGCGCCGACGCTGAAGGGTGCGCTCGCCGTGTTCGACTGCGAATTGATCGACACCAAGGACCTGGCCACCCATCGTGTGCTTTTTGGCAAGGTGACAGGCCTGCGGATGGGCGATAATTTGCGGCCGCTGATCTATCACGCCCGCGGCTACCACGTACTGGAAAGCGGAGCGGCGGCGTTCACGGAGAAAGAATGACCGAGCTGAAACCGCGCGCCGCGCCACGGACGATCGACGAGACGCTCGATCTCCTGACCGGTGCGGACTATGTGGCGGACCGGTCGTTGGCGACCGTACTGTTCCTGTCGTTGCGTATGAAGCGGCCGCTTTTCCTTGAGGGCGAGGCCGGCGTCGGCAAGACCGAGATCGCCAAGGTGTTGGCACAGGCGCTCGGCCGCCGGCTGATCCGCCTGCAATGCTATGAAGGCCTTGACGTCTCGTCCGCCGTCTACGAGTGGAACTACGCCGCGCAGATGATCGAGATCCGCATGGAGGAGGCGGCCGGCAAGGTCGAGCGCTCCGCCATGGAGCGCAACGTCTTCTCCGAAAAATACCTGATCCGCCGCCCGGTGCTCGATGCGCTGACCGGCAAGGCGGGGGCTGCCCCGGTTTTCCTGATCGATGAGCTCGACCGCACCGACGAGGCGTTCGAGGCCTTCCTGCTCGAAATCCTGTCCGACTTCCAGGTGACGGTGCCCGAGCTCGGCACCATCAAGGCGGAAGAGCCGCCGATCGTCATCATCACCACCAACCGCACCCGTGAGATCCACGACGCGCTGAAGCGGCGCTGCCTCTATCACTGGGTCGACTATCCCAATGCCGAGCGCGAGTTGGAGATCGTGCGCCGCAAGGTGCCGCAGGCCAACCAGCGCCTTTCGGCCGAAGTGGTCTCCTTCATCCAGAAGCTGCGCCAGATCGAGCTGTTCAAGGTGCCGGGTGTCGCCGAAACCATCGACTGGGCCGGCGCGCTGACCGAGCTCGACAAGGTGGCGCTCGATCCGGAAACCGTCTCCGATACGATCGGCGTGCTGTTGAAATACCAGGACGACATTGCCCGCATCGAACAGGGCGAAGGCCGGCGCATCCTCAACGAGGTGAAGGCCGAGCTTTCGGCGGCGGAGTAGGCGATGCCGCGCCCCGAGCCAAAAGAGGCCATGCCGCACGGGCGGATCGCCGACAACATCGTCTATTTTGCCCGCACCTTGCGCAAGGCGGGCATGCGGGTGGGGCCGGCCTCGGTCAAGGACGCCATCGAGGCGGTGCTCGCCGCGGGCATCGGTTCGCGCGACGATTTCTACTGGACGCTGCACGCCGTGCTGGTGTCGCGGCATGAGGATCACGCCATTTTCGACGAGGCCTTCCGGCTGTTCTGGAAGTCGCGCGAACTGATCGAAAAGATGCTGGCGATGTTTTCGCCGGTGGCGCCCGACACCAGGGAAAAGCAGAAGCCACGCGCCGCTGAAAACCGGGTCAGCCAGGCGATGTTCGAGGGACACCAGAAGAACCAGCCGCCACAGGAAATTCCCGAGATCGAGGTCGACGCCCGCTTCACCTTTTCCGGCAACGAGGTGCTGCGGGCCAAGGATTTTGCCCAGATGAACGCCGCCGAGATGGCCGACGCCAAGAAGGCGATCGCGCAGTTGCGGTTGCCTTTCGACATGGTGCGGACGCGGCGCTTCAAGGCCGATGCGCATGGCCGCCGCATCGATCCGCGCGCCATGATGCGTTCGGCCGCGCGCACCGGCGGCGAACTGATCCTGCCGAAATTCCGCTCGGCCCGCGAGGTTCATCCGCCGCTGGTCGTGTTGGCCGACATTTCCGGCTCGATGAGCCAGTACACGCGGATTTTCCTGCATTTCCTGCATGCGCTGACGGAAAAAAGGCGTCGCGTGCACACCTTCGTCTTCGGTACCCGGCTGACCAATCTGACGCGGCAGATGCGCCATCGCGACCCGGATGCAGCCCTTGCCGACTGTTCGGCGGCGGTCATGGACTGGTCGGGTGGCACCCGCATCGGCGACACGCTGGCCGAGTTCAACCTGATATGGTCGCGTCGCGTGCTGGGGCAGGGGGCGGTCGTGCTTCTGATCACAGATGGGCTGGAGCGCGACGATGTCGCCGGCCTGTCGGAGGAGATGGAGCGCCTGCACAAATCCTGCCGGCGGCTGATCTGGCTGAACCCGTTGCTGCGCTTCGACGGCTTCCAGGCGCGCGCCCGTGGCGTCAAGGCGATGCTGCCGCATGTCGACGAGTTCCGCTCGGTGCACAATCTCGATGCGCTCGCCGATCTCTGCGCGTCATTGGACAAGAAGTCGGCACAATCCGTCGATCCGCGCCGATGGCTGGAAGCTGGCGCGAGGCGCGCCGCATAACCATATCCTTCCCATCCGGAAAACAGATCCCGAGAAAAACAGACTTCTGGAGAAACGGTCATGGAAAACAGCATTTATCTGGATGAGGCCCGCGACCCGCTGATCATTGCGGAGGGCTGGATGAAGGACGGCAAGGACGTGGCCATCGCGACAGTTGTCGAGACCTGGGGTTCGGCGCCCCGACCTGTAGGCAGCCATCTGGTCATCGACGCAGACGGCAATTTCCACGGCTCCGTCTCGGGCGGCTGCGTCGAAGGCGCTGTGGTCAGCGAGGCCATCGACGTCATCGACAGCGGCAAGGCCAGGATGCTGGAGTTCGGTGTTGCCGATGAAACCGCATGGCAAGTGGGCTTGTCCTGTGGCGGCCGCATCAAGGTGTACGTGGAAAGACTGGGCTAGAGCATGATCCCAAAAAGTGGGACCCGGTTTTTGGACAAGATGATGCTCGGACAAGAGATTTCCTGATGGATCCCTACGCCTTAAAAACTTTGAACGCCGAACGACGCGCCCGCCGTGCGGCGATCCTTGTCACCGATCTCGGTGACGGCCGCGACCGGATCGTGCGCGAGGGCGATCACGTCGCCGGCGATCTCGGAACCGCGATCGCCAGGGCGTTTCGCACCGGTAATTCCGGTTCGGTCGAAGCCGAGGGGCGGACTTTCTTTCTCAACGCGCATCTGCCGCAGCCGCGTCTGGTCGTGATTGGCGCTGTCCATATCAGCCAGGCGCTGGCGCCGATGGCGAAGATCGCCGGCTATCCCGTGGAGATCATCGACCCCCGCACCGCTTTCGCCACGCCGGACCGCTTTCCCGATGTGGCGCTTCATGCCGAATGGCCGGAGGATGTGCTGAAGCGTCAGCCGCTCGACAGCTACACCGCACTTGCCGCCGTCACCCATGATCCGAAGGTCGATGATTTCGCCCTGAAGGCAGCACTAGACGCCAACTGCTTCTATGTCGGCGCGCTCGGCAGCAGGAAGACGCATGCCAAGCGTGTCGAACGTTTGCTGGCGCTGGGCGCGAGCGCCGACCAGATCGCCCGTATCCATGCGCCGATCGGGCTCGATATTGGTGCTGCCAGCCCGGGAGAGATTGCTGTTGCGGTGTTGGCCCAGGCGATCCATGCCTTCCGCTCGCGCGGGCTGGACGCAAAAGGTGCGGCGGCGTGAAATTCGGACCGATCCCGATCGAGACGGCGGAAGGCGCGGTGCTGGCACACTCCACCACCGCTGGTGAACGCCGCTTCCGCAAGGCGCATAGGCTGAGCGCCGAAGATGTGGCGCTGCTACGGACTGCCGGTGTTTCCGAGGTCGTTGCGGCTGTTCTGGCTGAGGACGACCTCGGCGAGGATGCGGCCGCGCAAACGATTGCCGGGAGCATGGCCTTTCGCGGCATCGAAGCCAAGCCTGCCGCGACCGGGCGGGTCAACCTCCACGCCAAGGCGCCGGGCATCTTCACGGTCGATGCCGTTGCCATCGACGCCATCAATGCCATCGATCCCGCCATCACCATCGCCACGCTGGCGCAGCATGCGCCGGTCGAAAAAGGCCAGATGGTCGCGACGGTGAAGATCATTCCCTTCGCGGTCGGTTCAGCGCTGGTCGACGCTGCGACAGAAATCTGCGCCGCAGGCGAGATCTTTGCCGTCAATGCCTACCGGCCCGTGCGTGTCGGCGTCATCCAGACGGTTCTGCCGGGCATCAAGCCTTCCGTGCTCGACAAGACGCTGCGCGTCACCGAAGCACGGCTGGCGCGTACCGGCGGCAGGCTGACGGCCGAGCGCCGCACGGCGCATGAGATCGCGCCGGTGGCGGAGGCCACGGCTTCCCTGGTGCGCGACAATGACATGGTGGTGATCTTCGGCGCCTCGGCGATGAGCGATTTCGCCGATGTCATTCCCGCGGCGATCGAGAAAGCGGGCGGTACCGTCGTCCGCGCCGGTATGCCGGTCGATCCCGGCAATCTGCTGGTGCTCGGTACGCTCGGCGGCAAGCACGTCATCGGCGCGCCCGGCTGCGCCCGCAGTCCCAAGGAGAACGGGTTCGATTGGGTGCTGGACCGATTGATCGCCGGTCTCGACGTGACCGCCAGGGATATTGCCGGCATGGGGGTCGGCGGGCTGTTGATGGAAATCCCCACACGGCCGCAGCCGCGCGAACCGCTGCCGGCCAAATCTCAACTGAAGGTCGGCATCGTGCTGCTGGCGGCCGGCCGGTCGAGCCGCATGGGCGGGCCGAACAAGCTGTTGGCGCTGTTCGACGGCAAGCCGCTGGTGCGCCGCACCGCCGAGCGGGCGCTTGGCTCGAAGGCGTCCAGAACTGTCGTCGTCACCGGCCACCAGCGCGAGCGGGTGCGCGCTGCGCTGGCGGGCCTCGACGTGACCTTCGCGCACAATCCTGATTTTACCGACGGCTTGTCCACGTCGCTGAAGGCCGGCATTGCCTATCTGCCGGAGGACTCCGCCGGTGTGATGATCGTGCTCGGCGACATGCCCGATATCACGTCCCACGATCTCGACAGATTGATCGATGCGTTCCGCAAGGGCGGCGGCAATGCGGTGGTCCGCGCTTCGCATGACGGCAAGCGCGGCAATCCGGTGCTGTTGCCGCGTTCGCTGTTTCCGGCGATCGCCCATCTGGAGGGCGACACCGGCGCACGCCATCTGGTCGAGACCGAAGGGCTCGATGTCATCGATGTCGAGATCGGCGCGGCGGCGTCTGTCGATGTCGACACGCGCGAGGCGCTGGAAGGCGCCGGCGGCGTGCTGCAGGATTGACAAACCCAAGCCGAATTACGCATGCGTTGGGTATGTCTTTTCGCCGCCAAATTTTCTGTGCCTTTGCAGTCACGACCGCGTTGCTGTCGTCGGCTGCGCAAAGTCAGACGCTGTCCCTAAAACCCTTCAAGGACGATCTCTTCGCCTATCCGCCCACGCTGTCGTCCGACAGCAACGGCGCCTACACGGTCATCGACTACCGCGAGATGCGCGACATCAACCAGCGTGACCAGGTGCCCGAGCGGCGGGTGAAAGCCCAATATACCGACGCCAGCGTGCG
>NZ_RZQA01000347.1:0-6123 GCF_004022915.1 Mesorhizobium sp. M7A.F.Ca.US.006.04.2.1 | reverse complement strand
GAGCGAGAACTGCGCCGCCGCCGGCTGGCCGGTGGCAGCAGCATTGCGCACCGCCGCGACGGCCGCATCTTTACGCGGGCCGAGTGGCCCGACGGGCCTGCCAAACGCATCGGAGCGGCAGATCGGATCATCCGGCTCGCCCGGGCAGCCGCGCGAGATGGTGGCCGACAACACGCAATGTTTGCCGCTGCGTGCCGCCGCCACGAAGAGGTCGCGCATGGCAGGAAACAGCACTTCGGGCGGCCCGACCAGCAAGGTCGAGATGTCGTCGGTCTCGATCCTGAGTTTGTCGCGCCAGGGATCGAGCGCACCGAGCGCGCCAAGGATGACACCGACGAAATCGTCGGTCATGGGATATAGGGAAATCTGTGCGCCTGAAAACATCGCCCGCCTCGCTCCGCTGGTATTACCCAGATCAGCTTCTAGGGTCTGTGGGCTTGCCGCCCCCGTCTCAGCCCCGACCGTACGGAGCACCCCTGTGGATGTGCGCCTTAAAGCATCATTCGAGTTGAAGGAAAAGCCGTTTTTTTATCGCACTGCGCCAAAAGCATTGCGCCAGGGCGGGAGCGGTTGGCTCTGCCGGCGCGAGAATTTATCGGGAACCTTCACCAGGCCGCGAGGTTGTCCCACCAGTCGCTACGCGACGAGTTCACAGACAATGGAGACAAACCATGTTCATGAAAATCCTCGCAGCTTCGGCGCTCACCATTGGCCTGGCGACATCGGCCATGGCGCAGAGCAATGGCACAAGCGGCACCGACGGATCCGGCGGCAGCGGCAAGTCGGTCACCGTCGACCCAAATACGCCGGCTTCGCCGAACACGGTAGACCCCGGCACGACCAACAGTACGACGGTAGCACCGGGCGCCACGAATTCAAACGCGGATGAAAATTGCCCTGCCCATCCGCAGGGCGCACAGCCCGATGCCAGTGGTACGTCGCCGGGCACCACCGCGCCGACAGTTAACGACAACCATTGCGGCAAGTAGGAATTGCAATGAAAAGAAGCCGCGGAGCGAGCGCTCCGCGGCTTCTCAAATCCTGTCGTATCAGTGTATCTACGGCACCGCTTTTTCCCGAACCGGCAGCTTCCACCCCGGCCTGACGAAGTGGCAGGTGTATCCGTTGGGATATTTCTCCAGATAGTCCTGATGCTCGGGCTCGGCTTCCCAGAAGGGGCCAACGGGTGCGACTTCGGTGACGACCTTGCCCGGCCACAGGCCCGAGGCATCGACATCGGCGATCGTGTCCTCGGCGATGCGCTTCTGTTCGTCGCTGGTGTAGTAGATAGCCGAGCGATAGCTCATCCCGACATCGTTGCCCTGACGGTTGCGGGTCGTCGGATCGTGGATCTGGAAGAAGCGTTCCAGCAGCGTGCGATAGCTTATGATGGCCGGATCGAAATTGATCTCGATGGCTTCGGCATGGCTGCCGTGGTCGCGGTAGGTGGCGTTGGGCACGTCGCCGCCGCTGTAGCCAACACGGGTGGAAATGACGCCGGGATAGCGCCGTATCAAATCCTGCATACCCCAGAAGCAGCCACCGGCAAGGACTGCGCGTTCGGTCGAAGTCGCCATATCACGTCTCCTCAAAGGCAAGTTTGTCTGGACATAGATGGGCATTGTCACCTGCTTCGTCCAGCGGACCGGCGGATCTGCTTCAGTTGCTCGGTCGGGCGAGGCCGTCGATAGCACCCGGCAACTGCCGCGCGCCAGGCGGAATGGCGGCGAAGCTGATCGCCACCGGCGGCGCCTTGAGCGACCAGTCGAAAAGAACGGTTTTGACCGGGATGTCGCCCACCCACGCCTGCAGATAAGATGGCACATCGCGCCCGGGCCAGACCAGCAATATGCCATGCTCGCGCAGCCGCTCCTTGGTGATCCAGGGGGCGTACTGCATGTTCAGTTCGGTGAAGATCGACGGCTTGTCATAGGCATTGAGGCCCGCCAGCGGCGCAATAAGGGCATGGCCGCCGACGATGTCGAGCCGATCGGGCGTCGCAGCGTGCCAGACAGCCTCTGCCTCATCCGAGATCTTTTGCGCCGGCCAGCAGACGGCGTCCATGCGCCCACGCAGATTGCATTTCGTCCAGCGGATGCCCGCATAGGCACCGGATATGCCGACAATGGAGATGAGCGCGCAGATCGCCAGCTTTCGCATCTCGATGGCGCCGAGGCGATGGCCCAGCAAGGCGAGCGCCACAACGCCAGCAAGATTGTACATCGGCGCGCCCCAGGCCTCGCCGGCGCCGGTGAACAGGGACGCCACCATGACGAGGATCGCCGGGCCAACCCCCATCCACAAGAGATAGACCAGCGTGCCGCGCCCGACGGGCTTTTGCGGCGCGGGCGAGCGCCGCAGCAGCCCTGATATCGCCAGCACCAGAAGAAAGCCGCCGAGCCCGGCCATCTGGACGCCGATATAATAAAAGCGGGAGCGATGGGCCACCACCCACTGATCGCGCCAGGCGGCATAGGTCAGCGGCAGGAAATCGACGCGGCAGAGTTCGGCGGCCAGTGGAGCGGCGACAGCGCCGAAAACCGCGAGCCCGAGCCATGGCCAGGGCGTGGCGAGCCGACTGCGTGCGCGTGTGTCCGACAGCAGCCAGATCGCCCCGAAAAGCAATAATAGGCCGGTGGAAAGCTTGGCATAGAGCCCGACGCTCGACACCAGCCCGAGCGCCAGCCACCAGCCCGGCCCACCACCACGGCCCGCACGCCACAACAGCCAGCAGATAGCGGCCCAGAAGGGCATCTGCGCGTAGTCATGATTGAACTGTGGGGTCGGCCAGCCGAAGAAATAGAGCGACGGCATCAGAAGCACGGCGGCCAGCGCGCGGGTTCGCCCGAGCATGTCGCGGGCCAGCAGATAGACTAGCACGAAAGTGGCCGAGATCGTTAGCTGAGCCACGAGATATTGCGGCCAGCGGAACGATCCGGTCAGAAGATGGCTGATCTCGAGCAGCCAGCCGGGAAGCTGTGGATGCTTGTAGGTCAACAGCACCCATTCGCGGCCCCACATGAAGCCTTCGACGACATCGTTGGGCGGTGACACGTCGACAAGCGCGGGCGCCACGGTCCAGCACAGGATCTGTGTCAGGCATAAAAGCGCTAGGCCGGCTTCTGGATAGCGCGTCAGCCCCTGCCAGATCGACGACTGCCGCCAGTCGCCTGGAACAGAACTGCCGACCGGCAGCCAACCGTTCATGGGTTCGTCGATTCGCGTCATGCGGTGGATAAATCACACCGGACGGTTTTTGGAACAGCCCAGAACTCGAAGCTTACGAAAATGTATACTTGGGTGACCATGGCAAAACCAAGATTGAGGCAGAGTTTCGCGCCACCATGCCGCCTCTCTCATCATCACATGCCAGCAGGACAACAATGGAACACGCCGTCCCGGAGCGCCCTGAACATGCCGGGCACGGCGCATCGGGCGTGATCGCGGCAGGCGTCGCCTACGCCTGACCGGTTCCCGTCCCCAAAAAAGCATCCAGGATTTGATAAATGCGCCACCACCATGCCATCATCCACTACCGTGCGCTCGATTTCTGGATGGCCCGTGCGGCCGTTCTCGTGATCATCTGCCTGCAGCTTCTGGTCATCAACAATCTCTCATTCGGGCCGCGCTGGCTAGCGCCCGCACTGGAGGCCGCTCTGCTGCTGCCCTTGTCGGTGGCCACCGCCTGGACACAGGCCGCCACCCGCAAGGCGGTCGAGGACCACGAGTGGCATGCGATCGGCCAGTTTCGGGTCATGATCCGCAGAACAGCCCTGACCATGACCGCCATCATCAGCATCATGAACTGCGGTTCGCTGGTCCTGCTGGTGCGTGCCTTGCTGGAGGGCCATGGCGGCAACAGCGGCACGACGCTGCTGATCGACGCACTCAACATCTGGGTCACCAACGTCATCGTCTTTGCCTTGTGGTTCTGGAGCACCGACCGCGGCGGCCCGCCGACCTGCGGCCTCGTCAAGCTTGCGCAGGCCGATTTCCTGTTCGCGCAGATGACGTTGAACGACCGTGACCTCCGAGATTGGCTGCCCGGTTTCGTCGATTATTTCTTCCTCGCCTTCACCAATGCGACAGCGTTTTCGCCCACCGATACCTTGCCCCTTTCCCAGCGCGCCAAGCTGCTGATGATGGCCGAGGCCATGATCTCGCTGCTGACCATCGCGCTGGTCGCGGCACGCGCGGTCAACATCCTCGCTTGATCGGCCCGACACGCGAAATAGCCCGCCCGGCGCACCGGAACGGGCTATTTTGGGTTGCCTTCGACAGTTGAAATGCAGCGCCGGACTAGTGGCGCTTGCCCAGCCTATAGCTGTTGCCGCCCAGCAGGTTCACGCCGAGCCCGCTCAGAACGCCACCGACGATGCCGGTCTTGTTGCCGTTTAGAATGCCTGAGACGACATTGCCGCTCAGGATGTTGTTGCCGCTGAGCACGTCGTTCAGCGCGGTGATCTTGCCAAGGTCGATGGACGGCGAAACATTGATCAGGCGGCTCGAATTGCCTCCCCAGCCGCCCGAACCTCCGCACCCACAACCTGCCTCGGCGGCTCCAACGGACGATGCAACTGCAACAGCGGCGAAAATAACAGTGAACTTGTTCATGAAAGCTACTCCCGTTTGATGATGGAGATGGCTTCCGTCTTCTGTGGTCTACCTCTTGCTTAACAATATATGAACACTTCATCCGCTCAAGTCTTTATCCAGTTTCGGTGCTTCAATCAAAAATTAACAATAATCATTATGCATAACCGACATGATTAACTTGCTTATCACAACGGACGATGACGAGACCGGTCAACTCGAATGCCGCTCAGCAATGGCCGATCGGAAATGCAAAAAGCCCGCCCCGGCGTGAGCCGAAGCGGGCAGCGGTCGGTCCTGGAAATGAGAGCCACGCCGCGCCAGGTCCACCTGTCTCGGTAATTCCGTCAGGCAGCAGCCAACAGACGACGCGGTGCCAACAGCTACTCCTCCACCCCCGGTTTGAATCTCCGCACCACAAACTCGAACAGCACGTCCGAAATCCACATCGCACAGACGCCGATCAGGAAGGCGGCCGCCAGCGTGGTGGTGTCGTCGGCGGGATCGGGCATCGGCAGGCCGGCGATCCTGGCGTAGGAAACCGCCGGCAGCGTCAGATAAGCTGCCGCAAGCGCACCGCAGATCGGCGAGGCCACCATTTCGCGCAGCTTGTAGCGATGCCGCGACAGCGCGCGCAGAACGCCGCCGGCGAGACCCGCCGCCACGACCGGTCCCTTGATGCCGAGCAGGTCGAAAAGATCGTTCATCATGGCCTCCAGCCGCAAAGTTTCTGGCCCTTTTCGTTGTGAGCCAGGATCGCCGCCACCGACGCGTCGGAAAGGGCCGCCGCCTCTGCCCTTGTCGGCCGGATGGGATGCCCGGCCGCGCAGAACGATCCACCTGATGTGGTGCAGCCGGCCAGCAGGAGCGAGAGCGCTATGATTTTGACCATCTGGCCAGCCTCCCTCTGTTGTCGTCCGGCGCCCGGCCGGCGACGGCATCGTCGATCTCCTGGGCTTCGGTGCGCGCCGCGGCGTCGGCGGCATCCTGCCTGGCCTTCTGGTTGGCCTTGCCCTTGGCGTAGGCCGTCCAGACACCGGCGAGCGCGGCGCCCATTGCCAGAAGATACGGCCAGGCCTGGCCAAGCAGCGCGAAAGCGAGTGTTCCCATCTCATGTCTCCTTGGCCGGCGCGACCATGCCGCGCGGCCCGTCACGCACCGCGTTGATGATGATCTTGGCAAGGGCAATGGCGCCGCTGATCTGAAGGGCAGTGCGGTCGCTCACGCCGAGCAGCGTCCAGTCAAAGCCGGCGAGCGCGCCGCCGCAGATGATGGCGATCAGCGTGTTGAGGAGATTGTGCAGCGCATTGGTGTTGAACCATGTCATCGAAACAGGCTCCCGAAAAAATCGGCGATCTGATGCCGGACGGCCGCGAGCGCTCCGGCCATGAGAACGAGGATGCCGGCCACGGCAGCCGTCTTGCCGCCGGGCGTCGGCTGCTCGAGACGAACCGACGGCGCCCCATTGGCCGATGTTTCGACCCTGGGCGGCGCCGCCGCGGTCACCGGTGCGGCGGCGCCGCCCAGGGT
>NZ_RZQA01000346.1:0-6135 GCF_004022915.1 Mesorhizobium sp. M7A.F.Ca.US.006.04.2.1 | reverse complement strand
CCCGATAGGCTGTGCGGCAAGCCATTGCCAGGCGGCAGCCTCGTCCTCCGCCCTGAAATGCCTGATTTCGATGGGCGGTGAGGACGGCAGAAAGCGTTGTGCGTCCGCTATCCAGTCCGGTTCGCCGATCGTCGCGCAACGGTCGACATGTTCCAATGCATGAATGGCGCCCTGCTTCAGGGTCTCGTCAGCGATGTCGGCCCAGTCGACGCCGTCGTGGTCGACGAGGCGCACCAGCACATCGACGCGCGGATGCAGGGCGTAGGCTGCCTCCAGCAATCCGAAAAGATTTTCACCATCGGCCGCGGAAACGTGCCCGACGACATCGATGGCGAAAAGGTCGTCACGGCTGGTCTCGATACGGCGGATTGCCGGCACCTCATCAAGAAAATTCATCGGCGCTACCTTTCCCCGCTGGTTCATCAGGCTTGGAACACCCGAAACCCCCAGTCTGTTCCCACCAAAGGCATTACTGTTCCCGTCAAAGGCATTATAGGTGGGCGCGTCTAACGATTTCCGAGGCCACCCGCATGCCTGCAAAGCTCTCCGTCAACCTCAATGCCATCGCCATGCTGCGCAACCGGCGCGACCTGCCGTGGCCCAGCGTCACCGGCATCGGCCGCATCGCGCTGGCGGCCGGAGCGCATGGGCTGACGGTGCATCCACGCCCCGACGAACGGCATACAAGACACTCCGATGTGCCTGAGATCCGGTCGCTGATCGACGACGAGTTTCCGGGCGCGGAATTCAACATCGAGGGCTATCCGACCGAGGATTTCCTGTTGCTTGTGGAAAAGCATCAGCCCGAACAGGTGACTTTGGTGCCGGACGATCCGGCTCAGGCGACATCGGACCATGGCTGGAACTTCGCTACCCAGGCCGCGTTCCTCACACCGATCGTCAAGCGCCTGAAGAAGGGGGGCTTTCGCGTGTCGCTGTTTTCCGATCCGGATCCCGATTGGGTGGCGGCCGCGCGCGACACCGGCGCCGACCGCATCGAGCTCTATACAGGTCCATATGGCAGCTATCACACAGATTCCGCCAAAGCCGCCAAAGAGCTGGAAAGGCTGGGAAAAACCGCTGACGCCGCGCTTGCCGCCGGGCTGCAGGTCAATGCCGGGCACGATCTGGTGGTCGGCAACCTGCCGGCGCTGGTCAAGCGCATTCCGGCATTGGCCGAAGTGTCGATCGGACATGGGTTGACAGCCGACGCGTTGGAGTATGGCATGGCCGGTACGGTGGGTCGGTTCCTCAAGGCCTGCGGATGGTAGCGATGGGCAGCCTCGCATGGCAGGCATGGCAGCCATTACGCGACGGCACTTGATATTGCATCGCAGCAAGCGTAGAGCACCGCGCGCTTATCGGAGTGTCGTCCATGGCCCTTACCAATACTGGTAGTGAGGCAGAACCCGTCGAACAATCGAGCCATTCGGAAGTCGAACAGCACAGCACCAAGGTTCTGATGCTGGGCGCGCTCGGTGTCGTCTATGGGGATATCGGCACCAGTCCGATCTACGCCTTTCGCGAGGCGCTGGTGGCATCTTCCGGCGGACAGGTGGCCGACCGCGGTGACATCCTGGGCGTTTTGTCGCTGATCATCTGGTCGCTGACCATCATCGTCACCATCAAATACATCATGTTCGTGCTGCGGGCGAACAACCGCGGCGAGGGCGGCGTGCTGTCGCTGATGGCGCTGGCGCGCGGCAGTTTCCCCAAGCGCTCGGCGCTGATGCTCGGCATCGGCATCGTCGGGGCGTCGCTTTTCTTCGGCGACGCCGTCATCACGCCGGCGATTTCGGTGCTGTCGGCGGTCGAAGGCATGAACGTCGTCACGCCGACCTTCCAGCCTTATGTCGTGCCGCTGACACTGGTCATTCTCGCCATGGTGTTCGCGGTGCAACGTTTCGGCACGGGCGGCGTGGGATTGGTGTTCGGTCCCGTGACGGCGGTGTGGTTCCTGGCGATCGGCCTTTCCGGCCTCAACCACATCATCGCCGATCCGGAAATCCTGTGGGCGATCAGCCCGCACTACATCGTCGCATTCCTGATCAATTCGCCCGATGTCGCTTTCGTCACCATCGGCGCCATCTTCCTCGCCGTGACCGGCGCCGAGGCGCTCTATGCGGATCTCGGCCATTTCGGCCGCAAGCCGATCGTGCTCGCCTGGCTGTGGGTCGTGTTTCCGTGCCTGCTGCTCAATTATGCCGGGCAGGGCGCTTTCGTGCTGGCCAAGAACGGCGTCGTCGGCCATCCGTTCTTCGAAATGAATGAAGGCTGGACGCTGATCCCGATGGTCGTGCTGGCGACCGCCGCCACGGTCATCGCCAGCCAGGCGGTGATCTCGGGCGCCTTCTCGTTGACCAGGCAGGCGGTGCAGCTCAATATGCTGCCGCGCCTGGAAATTCTGCATACGTCGGAGAAACAGTCCGGCCAGATCTACATGCCGCGCGTCAACCTGCTGCTGGCGCTGGTGGTGATGATGCTGGTGGTGGGCTTCGGCGAGTCCAGCAGGCTGGCATCGGCCTACGGCATCTCGGTGACCGGCAACATGCTGGTGACCACGGTGCTGTTGTTTGTGGTCATGACGCGGATCTGGAAATGGAAGCTGTGGCTGGCGGTCTCGCTGACGGCGCTGTTCGGCTTCATCGACGTCGGTTTCTTTGCCTCCAACATCGTCAAGGTGTTTGAGGGCGGCTGGGCATCGCTGGCCGTTGCCTTCACCATTGTGCTGGCCATGTGGACCTGGGTGCGCGGCAGCCGCTATCTGTTCGACAAGACCCGCCGCAACGAGATCCCGCTCGATTTCCTCGCCGGCAATCTGTTGAAGAAGAAGCCGCAGCTGGTGTCAGGCACCGCCGTGTTCCTGACCAGCGATCCGCTCAGCGCGCCAACCGCACTGATGCACAGCCTGAAGCACTACAAGGTGCTGCATGAGCAGAACGTCATCCTTTCAGTGGTGACCGCGCCGCAGCCGGTGGTGCCCGACAGCGACCGGGTCAAGATGGAGACGGTCAACGAGCTGTTCATGCGCGTGACTCTGACCTTCGGCTACATGGAGCAGCCCAACATCCCGCGCGCGCTGGCGATCTGCCGCAAGCAGGGCTGGAAATTCGACATCATGACGACTTCGTTCTTCCTGTCGCGGCGTTCGCTCAAGGCCTCGCCCAATTCCGGCATGCCGGTGTGGCAGGACCGGCTGTTCATCGGCCTGGCGCGCACGGCGGCCGACGCGACGGAGTATTTCCAGATCCCGACCGGGCGCGTGGTGGAGATCGGCACTCAGGTGGCCATCTAGGACATGCCGATATTCAGGTGAGGCCGGCCTGCGAACGGCAGGTTCCTGCGCTTCCGGTACTCACGGACCAAGTGTCCGCTCCGTTCCGGTTCTCGGAACCCACATTCTCGGTCCAGCCTGACCTGAATCTCGATATGTCCTGGCGAATGAGCTGTGTCTTGCGGCACAGTCCATGTCACTCCGCTTCAACCGGCCAGCGCGGCCTTGTTCGCCTCGAGGAACTGCTTCAGCGTTTTTGGCTTGCGGCCGGAAAGCGTCTCGATCGCGTCGGTCACCATGGCGATGCGGCCGGAGCGCGTGTTGACGTCGAAGGACACGATGACTTCAGCAAAATCCTCGGGAACGCCTGATGCCTTTACCCCTTCGGTGAGCGCTTCATCCGGAACCTGCAGGACATCGAGCGACTTGCCGGTGACCTCGCTTACCAGGGCGGCAATCTCTGCCGTGGTGTAGGCGTGCGGACCGGTCAAGGTGTAGGTCTTGCTTTCGTTTGAAGCGCCAGCGAGGCTGGCGGCGATCGCCGCTGCCATGTCGTCGCGCGCACCGTGGGCAATGCGCCCGTCGCCGGCCGACGTGTACCATTTTCCCGAGGCGATCGCGTGCGGGAGGGCCATGAACAGGTTTTCCTGGTACCAGCCGTTGCGGAAGATCGTGTAGGGGATGCCGCTCGCCTTGATCGCCTGCTCGGTGCTGTAGTGGTCATCTGCAAACAGGACTGGCGATACCGGCTCCGGATTGGGCATCGAGGTGTAGAGCAGATGCGAAATGCCGGCATTTTTGGCCGCGGCGACGGCATTTTCGTGCTGCTTCAGGCGCCTGCCGCTTTTGAGATCGAGATCGCCGGTCGAAATGATCAGCACCTTGTCGGCGCCTTTGAATGCGGTTTCCAGCGACGCCGCGTCGTTGAAGTCGGCGGCCCTGACAACGACGCCGCGCAGCGCCAGATCGGCCACGCTTTCCGGATTGCGTGTGGCGGCGATGATGTTTGCCGGTGGAACTTTGTGCTTGTCCAGGAGATATTGGATGACGCCGCGGCCGAGCTGGCCGGAAGCGCCGGTGACGAGAAGGGTTTCGCTCATGGAAGGTCCTGACATTGCGCCGCTAAGGCGGTTCGAGTGGCAGTCTCAAAAAGAGACCAGCACTAAAATAGGAATTGACGTGGTGCCGTAAAGAAGGCAGTTTTTCGGGAGGTAGGCACACGCAGGGAACCAGCCATGGACGGCAAGGTCATCAATCTGAAATCGAAGTTGGAGGTCTATAAGGCCATCTCAGGCGGCGGCAATATTGCCAATTGTCCGGTTCGCGAGGTCATTCAAGGGGTGAGCGGCAAATGGAGATCGCTGCTGATGATGGCGCTGGCTGAAAAACCCTATCGCTTCGGCGAGTTGCGGCGCCTTGTGCCCGACATTTCGCAACGCATGCTGACGCAGACGCTGTACGATCTTCAGCGCGATGGCTATGTGCATCGTGAGGTGTTCCCGACCAAACCACCGAGCGTCGAATACAGCCTGACCGATCTCGGGCGCTCTATGTTCGGCGCCTTTCACCAATTGATTCTGTGGGCCGAACTCAACCATGATGCGGTGCGCGCAGCGCGCGCCGATTTTGATGCGTCCCAGGCTTGAACGGCCGCCAAGGCCCAGGCTTGAACGACCGCTAAAGCCCCAGGGTGCGGCTTGATTTCGCCGGGCTGCTGAAGGATTGTCCCGGCCAGTTCGGCTTTGGGGGCATTGGCATTTCCTACGACATCGCAATAGCAGGCGCCGGGCCGGCGGGACTGGCCATGGCGCTCTATCTCAAGCGCGCCGGGCATCAGGTCACGGTCTTTGAGCGCTTCGATGAGCCGAAGCCGGTCGGCTCCGGGCTGATCCTGCAGCCGACAGGGCTGACGGTGCTGGCCGATCTTGGCCTGCTTGACGACATGCTGGCGCTGGGCAGCCGCATCGACCGCCTGCATGGCGCCGATGCCACCACAGGCCGTACCGTGCTCGATGTCCGCTACGATGCGCAGCGCGGTGGCCGCTTCGGGCTGGCGGTGCACCGGGCGGCCTTGTTCGGCGTGCTCTTCCGCGCCGCCCAACGCGAAGCGATCGCCATCGAAACCGGCGTCGAGGTCGAGGCCTTGGAGACGGGCGAACGGACGACGCTGATCTGCGGCAACGGACGAAGGGCGGGGCCGTTCGACCTCGTCATCGACGCCAGCGGTTCGCGCTCGAAACTGCGCGGCGCAAGCGCTGCAGGCGAGCCACGACCGCTCACCTATGGCGCGTTCTGGGCCTCGCTTGGCTGGCGCGGCGACGGTTTCGATGAGCGCGCGCTGCTGCAACGCTACGACAGAGCGAGCGTGATGATCGGCGTGCTGCCGATCGGCCGGCCGCAGCCGGGCGCTGAAAAGATGGCGGCCTTCTTCTGGAGCCTGAAGCCGTCGAACGCCGATGAGGTGCGCGTCCGGGGCCTGGATGCCTGGAAGGAGAGGGTGATCCGGCTGTGGCCGCAGAGCGAGGCGTATGTCAGCCAGATCGACAGTTTCGACCAGCTCTCGCTGGCGCGCTATGGCCACCACACGATGAAGCGGCCGGTTGGGCGGCGGCTGGCCATCATCGGCGACGCGGCGCACTCGACCAGCCCGCAGCTCGGGCAAGGGGCCAACATGGCGCTGCTCGATGCCGCGGCGCTCAGCCATGCGCTGGCGCGGACGGACAGTATCGAAGCGGCACTTGAAGCCTATGCGAGGGCGCGGCGCTGGCATGTCCGCATCTTCCAGGCGCTGTCGCTGGCGTTCACGCCGTTCTACCAGTCGGATTCGGTGGCGCTGCCCTTCATCCGCGACAGGCTTGTGG
>NZ_RZQA01000345.1:0-6138 GCF_004022915.1 Mesorhizobium sp. M7A.F.Ca.US.006.04.2.1 | reverse complement strand
GCGCATGCGCATCCGCGATTCGCATGACCTGGCGCTGGAAGACTGGCTGGGCACCGCGGCTTTCGATCGGCCCGAGGATTTCTGGCCGCGCAAATGGGCGGAAGCCTATGTCGGCTTTGCCGCCGGCGAAAAACGCTCCTGGCTGATACAGCGCGGCCTGAAATTCTTTCCCGTGGTCGGCTGGGCCGAGCGTGGCGGCGGCAATGCCATCGGCCACGGCAATTCGGTGCCGCGCTTCCACATCACCTGGGGCACGGGCCCCGGCGTTCTCGAACCCTTCGTACAGCGCGTGCGCGAGGCGCAGAAGCGCGGACTGATCAGTTTCAAATTCCGCCATCGGGTCGATGAATTGACCCGCACGGGTGCGACTGTCGACGGGGTGCGCGGCGACATCCTGCAACCGAGTACCGCCGAGCGCGGCCACAAGAGTTCGCGCGAAATATCAGGAGATTTCGAGCTTCGCGCGCAAGCCGTGATCGTCGCTTCCGGCGGCATCGGCGCCAACCATCAGCTTGTGCGGGAAAACTGGCCGCAGCGGCTGGGCGCGGCGCCCAAGCGCATGATCACCGGCGTGCCCGACCACGTCGACGGCCGCATGCTGGCGATCACGGAACAGGCCGGCGGTTCGATCATCAACCGCGACCGCATGTGGCACTATGTCGAGGGCATCAAGAACTGGGCGCCGATCTGGACCGACCATGCGATACGCATCCTGCCCGGCCCATCATCGCTGTGGCTCGATGCGCGCGGCAAGCGCCTGCCGGTGCCGCTCTATCCCGGCTTCGACACTCTGGGCACGCTCTCCCACATCATGAGCACCGGCTTCGACTATTCCTGGTTCATCCTGACCAAGAAGATCATCCAGAAGGAGTTCGCGCTGTCGGGCTCCGAGCAGAACCCCGATCTGACCGGCAAGAGCTGGCGCCAGGTGCTCGGCCGCGCCACATCGGGCATTCCGGGCCCCGTCAAGGCGTTCATGGAAAAGGGCGAGGACTTCATCGTCGAGGCCGATTTGCCGGCGCTGGTCGCGCGCATGAACGCGCTGGCCGGCGGCGAGGCGCTGCTTGAGGTGGCTCAAGTCGAGCGCGAGATCCGCGCCCGCGATAGGCAGCTCGATAACCCTTTCTCCAAGGATATGCAGATCACCGCTCTGCGTGGCGCCCGCGCCTATCTCGGCGACCGGCTGATCCGCACGGCCAAGCCGCACAAGATGCTCGATCCGGCAAATGGCCCGCTGATCGCGGTGCGGCTCAACATCTTGACCCGCAAGACGCTGGGCGGCCTGCAGACCGATCTCGACAGCCGCGTGCTGGGGGCAGATGGGCAGCCGGTCGCCGGGCTCTATGCCGTCGGCGAAGCCGCCGGTTTCGGCGGCGGCGGCGTGCATGGCTATGCGGCGCTCGAAGGCACCTTCCTCGGCGGCTGCATCTTTTCCGGCCGCAGCGCCGGCCGGGCAGCGGCTGCCTCGGTGGCGTGAAGGGGCGCCACTTGGTCCTCAGAGTTTGGCCGCGATCACCAGCGCCAGCCGCCCCGTCCAAGCGCGGTCACCGCATCGACGATCCGGGTGAAGCTGGTGCGGGCGCGGCCAACCGTGTGCCGGGCTCTGAGATAGCCGTGAACCAATCCCGGCTCCTCGAACCACGTCGCGTGGCCACCTGCCGTGATGATCAGGTCGCGATAGGTCTCGCCATCCGATGACAGCGGGTCGCATTCGGCGGTGATCAGCACTGTCGGCGGCAAGTTGGAGAAATCGGTGTCGGCAAGCGGGGCCAGCGTCGCATCGCCGCTACGGTTTTGCCCTCCAGTGCGAATGTGCTTGTAGAATTCGAGATCGCGCACGGTCAGCATCGGCGCTTCGGCGTGCTTGACATAGGAGCCTTTCGAGCGGTCTCCGCCGAGGCCGGGATAGATCAGCACCTGGCCGACCGGCCTTTTCGAATGGCCGCGCGTGGCGTGACTGACGGCGGCGCAGAGATTGCCGCCGGCGCTGTCGCCGCAGAGCACGATAGGATGATCGCGATTGGCGGCGGCCCATTCGAAGGCGCTCATGGCATCGTCGAAGGCGGCTGGATGCAAATGTTCCGGCGCCAGCCGGTAATCTACGGAGACCACCTCATAGCCTGTGCGCGAGCACAGCTCCGCGCAAACATCGTCATGGCTGTCCAGCCCACCAAGGATGAAGCCGCCGCCGTGGACATAGAGCACCGTCACGCCTGCCTGGAGTGGGCTTCGGTAGATACGGATCGGGATATCGTGCGTCGGCGTTGCAATGGCGGAGGTTTCGACAGCGACGCCCTCGGGATAGCCGGCAAAGAATTCCCGGCACATGCGGTCGTAGATCTCGCGCTGCTGCGCGATCGTGTAGCCGATCGTATCGGGCGGATAGTAGGAATTGGTGCGCTCGATGAAGGCCCAGGTCTCGGCATCGATGAGGGTTTTGTCGGTCATGGGTGCTGGAAAGGCGGCCAAGGCTGAGCCTGGGCGCCCCCTTCTGTCCTGCCGGACATCTCCCCCTCAAGGGGGGAGATCGGATGTTGCGAAGGCTTTCGCCAACCTTCGGCGTCGCAAGAAGAGTGCAGAAATCGAAGCTGCCAATCTCCCCCCTTGAGGGGGAGATGTCCGGCAGGACAGAGGGGGGTGAGCGCCGTCATTTCGGCAACAATCCTTACTTCCCCTTCCACACCGGCTCACGCTTCTCCGCAAAAGCCCGAAAACCCTCCATATTGTCCTCGGAGCCATAGAGCGCATCGACCGTCGGCAATTGCCGGCGGGTCACCTTGTTCATGGCGTCCTGGAAGGTCAGCGCCTCGGCCACGCGCGCCGTCTCCTTGATCGCGGCAAACACCAGCGGTGGGCCGCCTGCGAGCAGCCGGGCGATCTCCCAGACGCGATCTTCCAGCTTTTCCTTGGGCAGCACTTCGTTGACCAAGCCCCAGCGATGCGCTTCAGCGACATCCATCCAGCGGCCGGTGAGCAGAAGGTCCATGGCGACATGGTAGGGGATGCGCTTCGGCAGCTTGATCGTCGCCGCGTCGGCCAGCGTGCCGGCTCGGATCTCGGGCAGCGCGAAGGAGGAATGATCGGAGGCGTAGATGAGGTCGCAGGACAGCGCCAGCTCGAAGCCGCCGCCGACCGCCATGCCGTTGACGCACGCGATGATCGGCTTGTTGAGGTCGCGCAGCTCCTGCAGGCCGGCAAAGCCGCCGACGCCATAGTCGCCGTCGACCGCATCGCCGCCGGCAGCTGCTTTGAGGTCCCAGCCCGCGCAGAAGAACTTGTCGCCAGCGGTCTTGACGATGGCGACGCGCAATTCCGGATCGTCTCGGAACGCCTTGAAGGTCTCGCCCATCAGCCGCGAGGTCTTCAGGTCGATGGCGTTGGCCTTGGGCCGGTCGAGGGTGACTTCGAGGATGGTGCCCTCGCGGCGGGTCGAAATGACGTCAGACATTCTTGTTCTCTCCCAGCACCAGCAGCGCGTCGGCGATCCAGGCGCCCTTGCCCTCTGCACAGACGATCAGCGGGTTGATGTCGAGTTCTTCGATCTCACCGGCATTCTGCTGCACGAAGGCGGCAATGCCAGAGATAGCATCGATGGCAGCCGCGACATCGGCCTTAGGCCGGCCGCGATAGCCTTCGAGCAACGGGAACAGTTTCAGGCCGCGCAGCGCCGCCTCGATATCGTCGAGGGTCGCCGGCAGCATCAGCGTGACGCTGTCGCGCAACAGCTCGACCAGCACGCCACCAGTGCCGAGCGTCATCACCGCGCCGAACATCGGATCGCGGGTGAAGCCGACGATGAGTTCGGCAACACCGTCGCGCACCATGCGCTCGACATAGAGCCCGGTGCCGAGCGGCAACAGGTCATGCGCTGCGGTGCTGACGGATTCGGCATCCCTGAGATTGAGCCTGACAGCGCCAACTTCGGATTTGTGGGTGACGCCGAGCGCCTTCAACGCGACGGGAAAACCGAGCGCCATGGACGAAATCACCGCCTCGACGGCATTGGCGGCGCGCTCGCCCTTCGGCACCGGCAGGCCGGCTTTGATCAGCCGTGACTTCGCCTCGGCTTCGTCGGGCGTGACGTGGTCGCCCCCGGGGGCACCGGAGGCCGACGTGTCGATCGGCTGCGCCTGCGGTTCAGCCCAAGCCCAGCCGATGAAGGCTGCTGCGCCGGCTGCATCCATCGCTTCCGAAATGCCGAACAACGGCACCATGCCGCGCGCCATCAGTTCGGCAGTGTATTCCTCCGGCAGGTTCTCCGGCAGCGAGGAGACGATCGCACCATGCGCCTTGTTGGTCTTGAGCGCCGATTCGAAAGCGCGCAACGTCGCCCACCAGTCGGTGACCGAGCAGCGGTCGGGTCGCGGAAAATCGAGCACCAGCATGTTGAGGTCGAAACCGCCCGACACCATGGCGGTGAAGGTGGCGGTCATCGCCGGCTCGTTGTTCCAGATGAAGGTGTGATAGTCCAAGGGATTGGCGACCGCGACCAGCGGCCCGAGCGTCGATTTGACATGGGCGCGGTGGCTGTCGGTCAGCACAGGGAAATTGACCCAGCGGCCTTCGGCGCTGTCGGCCATGACGGAGGCCTCGCCGCCGGAGCAGCTCATCGACGACAGCCTATAGCCGGGCAAAGGTCCGGTGATGTGCAGCAGCTTCAGCGCCTCGATGAAGGCGGGGATTGAATCGACACGCGCAATGCCGAGCCGCCGCAGGAACGCACCCGAGGCCGCGTCCGAGCCGGCGAGCGACGCGGTATGCGAGACAGTCGCTTGCCTGGCCTGTTCGGAACGGCCGACCTTCATGGCGATGATCGGCTTCTTCAGCTCGCGGGCTCGTGCCGCCAGCCGTTCGAAGCCGGCTACCGAATCGAAGGCTTCGATGTGCAGGCCGAGCGACGTGACCCGCTCATCCTCGATCAGGCCGAGCGCCATTTCGGACAGGCCGGTCTGCGCCTGGTTGCCGGCGGTCATCAGGAAGGCGATCGGCAGGCCGCGCTTCTGCATGGTCATGTTGATGGCGATGTTGGAGGACTGGGTGATGATGGCGACGCCCTTGCCGCCCTCGGCCAGTCTTATGCCGCCATGCTGGTCGGGCCACAGCAGCGCGCCGTCGGCATAATTGATCAGGCCGTAGCAATTCGGCCCGATGATCGGCATCTGGCCGGCCGCCGCGACCAGCTCGGCCTGCAGCCGCTCGCCATCATCGTCATAGGCCTCGGTTTCGAGGAAGCCGGCGGCAAAGCAGACGGCGCCGCCGGCGCCGCGTTCGGCCAGCGCCTTGATCACCTCGATGGTCAAATGCCGGTTGACGCCGACAAAGGCAGCATCCGGCGCGCCGGGCAGGTCAGCCACCGAACGATAGGCCTTGCGACCGGCAACCTCGTCCTTGGTCGGATGCACCGGCCAGATCTCGCCGGCAAAACCCATCTTGATCGATTGCGCGACGACGGCTGCGGCCTGCGCGCCGCCGAAGACGGCGATCGATTTAGGCCGCAGGAGACGCTCCAGTTTATGCATATGTTATGCCCCGAACGGGCGCAGCAGCGCCCTTGAAATGATGTGGCGCTGGATCTCGGATGTGCCTTCCCAGATGCGCTCGACGCGCGCGTCGCGCCAGATGCGCTCCAGCGGCAGATCGTCCATCAGCCCCATGCCGCCATGGATCTGGATCGCTTCATCGGCGACGTATGCGAGCATTTCGGTGGCTTTCAGCTTGGCCATGGCCATGTCCTGGTCGGTGACGGTGCCCTGATCGTACTTCCAGCCGGCTTCGAACACCATCAGGTCGGCGGCCTTCAATTCGGTCGCCATGTCGGCAAGCTTGAACGATACGCCCTGGAACTTGCCGATCTGCTGGCCGAACTGCTGGCGCTGCGCGGCGTATTCGACGGCATGGCCAAGCGCACGCTCGGCGCGGCCGAGGCAGGTGGCGCCGACCTGCAGCCGGGTGGCGCCGAGCCAGGAATTGGCGACGTCGAACCCCTTGTGGACTTCGCCCAACACTTGGGCTCCGGGTAGCCGGCAATCGTCGAATTCGAGGATGGCGTTGGTGTAGCCGCGATGCGAGACGTTGCGGTAACCGTCACGGACGGTGAAGCCTTTGGTGCACTTGTCGACGAAGAAGGCGGTGATCTTC
>NZ_RZQA01000344.1:0-6151 GCF_004022915.1 Mesorhizobium sp. M7A.F.Ca.US.006.04.2.1 | reverse complement strand
CAGGTCGCGCAACTGGCGATCGTCGGCCATGAAGATAAGGATGCCGGTCAGCGCCATGGCGAGCGCCGCCAGCGCGATGCCGGCGAGCAGCATTGTGGCAACCGAGGTTTGCCCCCGCCGCGTCGCGACCTGATAGAGCATCAGCGTGGTGGCGAGCCCGCCACAGAAGGCCGCCAGCGGCAGGGCAAGCGTGCCGAGCAAGGCTGTCACCGGAGCCAATATCGTCGCGCCGAGCACGATGACGGCAACCGCGCCGAGGCTGGAGCCGGCCGAGACGCCGATCAGGCCGGGGTCCGCCAGCGGATTGCGGAACAGCCCCTGCATGACCGCGCCGGAGACGGCGAGCGCCGCGCCGACCAGCATGCCGAGGATGACGCGCGGCAGGCGGATGTCATAGACGATCAGGCTGTCGCGGGCGCTCAACGCGGCGTCGTCAGGCACTGCGCCGAACAGCCAGCCCCCGATGACGTTGGCGGCCGATGCGTCCGAAGCCCCCGATGTCAGCGACAGAAAAACGGCAGCCGCGAGCCCCAGGCACAGCAGAAGGATGACGATGCGGGCGCGGCCCGACCGGTCGCCTTCGGATACGCTTGCCATCACCGGGCCGGCGATCGATTGATCGACCATGATCTGCCTGCTCAGTCCGTGACCTGCCCGCCATAAAGCGAGACAGCGAGGTCGTGGATGGCATCAGCCGTGCGCGGCCCGAAGCCGAGCAGATAGGCGCCGTCGATGCGGATCAGCTTGTGCGCCGTTCCGGCCGGCGTGGAGGCGATCGATGGATTGCCGAACAGTTCGTCGTCCGAAACCGGAGGCCCGGCATTGCTCATCATCAGGATCACGTCAGGCCTGGCGGTTATGATCGCCTCGTCGGACATCTGCTTGTAGCCGGAAAAGCCCTCGACCGCGTTGACGCCGCCGGCCAGCTTGACCATGCCGTCGGCGGCGGTCTCGCTGCCGGCCGCCAGAATCTTGCCGCCCTGTATCGACAGCACGAACAGGATGCGCTTGCGCTCCTTGATCGAAGCCGTCTGCTTCTCGGCGGCCGTGAGCTTGGCATCGAGCTCCTTGGCCAGCACCTCGGCCTTGGCGTCGACGCCGAGCGCCTTGCCGACGATGCGGACCTTCTCGAGAATGCCTTCGTGGCTGTAGTGCTCGGGCACCTCGATGAACGGCACGCTCGTCTTCTTCAAGACATCGACTGCTTCCTTGGGGCCGCTGCCATGCAGCGCCAGGATGCCGGTCGGGTCGACCGACAGCACACCCTCCGGCGACAGCGCGCGCATATAGCCGACATCGGGCAGCTCAAGCGCCGCCTTTGGGAACCGGCTGGTGGAATCGCGTGCCACCAGATGCTTTTCCTGGCCGAGAGCATAGACGATCTCGGTGATCGAGCCGCCAATGGCCACGATCTTTGAAGGATCGGCAAACACGGCCGTGCCATCCGCGGCGCTGGCGGGTTGCAGTGCGATAGCAGCCATGGAGAGACCGATCACCGGCCCCAAAATAGATCCGCGCACAGCCGACAATTTTGGGAAAACACTCATAGCATTTTTTCTCAGGCTGCGGTCGGGCTTGGGATGCGCGGCAGGTTTTCCGCCAGGAAGCGCCAGTCGTCTCGCTCGCTTTCGCCTTCATGACGCTTGCCGAAGAACTGGATGATCATCTTGCCGTCGGCGTCATAGACCTCGAGCGAGGTGACATGACCGTCCTTGGTCGGCTTGCGCACGGCCCAGACCTCGTGGATGTGGTCGGTGCGCAGATGCAGGTGGAAGGTTTCGTCCAGCACGTTGATCCATGGTCCCATCGGCTTGATCGACTTGATCGGACCGGAATGGATCTGGATGCAGCCGCGGTTTCCCACAAAGCACATGATCGGCATCTCGCCCTCCGCGGCATGATGAAACATGGCCCGGACCGCCTCATTGTCGAGCTGCCAGGCATAGTCCTGCCCAACCAGGCGCACCGCCTGCCGGCGGCTTAGTTTCAGCGTCTTCAGCATACCAAAGAACTGGTGCACGTCGGTCAGCCGGCTCCAGCGGTCACGCAGATCGTCGAGATTGGCGGCCGCTCCGTCGCCATGGATCTCGTCATCGGGGAGTGGCCCCGAGATGTCGACCGTCGGTTCCTGGTTGGACGATTCGAGCGCGGCGACCAGCTTCTGATAGGCATAGAGGCTGGAGGCCGGCCGCAGATGCACCTTGTGCACGGCCTCGCCTGCCGCATCGAAGAACTGGAGGCTGCGGCGGATTTCGTCGCCGTCGCGCTTCTCGACGGCAAAGCCGTGTGCCCAGACCTTCGGGAAGATGCGCAAGTCGATGTTTTCGCCAAGCACCATGGCATTGTGGGTGCCGGTGACGACCTTGTCATAGACGCCGATCTTCTCGTGCACCGCGCTTTCATTGCGGGTCAGCGCCATGACCTCGCCGACGGCCTCGAGGCCGGTCAGAAGATCGTTGACGCGCGGCTCGATGCGGACGACGCCGTCGCCGCAATGCGCCGCGACCAGTTCGGCTTCCGAAATGCCGAGATGGGCAGCCAGATCACGCTCGCGCGTCTTCGGATTGTCTGTCCGTGCCCGCCGGATTTCATGCGGGGCGGATTTTACGCGCTGATCCATGTCTCGGTCCCTGTTGCCTTGTCTTACTTGTTGAGAATGAGCTTGCCCTGGCGGGTGATCTTCAGCCGGTAGAGTGCACCGTGATGCTCGATGCCTATCTCGTGCTCGCCCTGGAACAGGGTGTTGCTGGAAAGGGTTCGTACCGCCAGCGGAACCCGGTCGAAATGGGGGGAGGCATCGTCGGGACGGCGGACGCGATAGCGAAAATCGTTGGGATTGTGGGTGTTCATCTGGATGGATCCCTTTCCTGTGCCGGGCGTCTGGCTAGGCGTTGCGTAATCCGATTCATTTCTTGACTTGAATAATCATGTTTACTAGTCAGTGCAATACCGGATTAAATGAGTCAACATTTAAGACGTCGGCGACGATCAAAAATGCCAGCCAGCCCCGGGCCAGCCAGCATGAAACCTGGACTTTGGAGTTGGGGCATGGGGTTTGTGACTTGGGAATGGCGCGGCCGGTCGGCGGCGAACGGCGCGGCGGCATTGCTGGCAAGTGTGGCGGCGATTGCCTTATCGGCGCAACTGGCCAACGCCCAGCAGGCGGCGCAGACGACAGATCAAACGAAGAAGGCTGAAGAGGAAAAGGCAGCACCAGCGGGAGCAACGCTGCTCGACAAGATCCTCGTCATCAGCCGCACCGGCGAGACGGCGATCGAATCGCTGGCATCGGCCAGCCATATCGGCCAGGAACAGCTCGACCGCCGCATGGCGACGACGCCCAATGAGATGCTGCTCGGCGTGCCCGGTGTCGCGGCGCAGGCCGACGCCAGGCGCGTCAGCACCAGCATCAACATCCGCGGCCTGCAGGATTTCGGTCGCGTCGCAGTCATCGTCGACGGCGCACGACAGAATTTCCAGCGCTCCGACCACGGCACGCAGTCGACCTTCTACATCGACCCCGAACTCGTCAAATCCGTGGATGTTATCCGTGGTCCTGTAGCCAACACCTACGGCTCGGGCGCCATCGGCGGCGTCGTCTTCTTCGACACCAAGGATGCCGAGGATTTCCTCAAGCCTGACGAAACATGGGCCGGTTCCGTCACGGGACGCTATGAGAGCAACGGCAAGGGCTGGACCACAAGTGCATCCGGCGCCTACCGCATTAACGAGAATTGGGACGTGCTGGGCAACATCGTCTACCGCGACTATGACGACTACAAGGATGGCGGCGGCGACACCGTCAAGGGCACCGGCTTCGACGTGCTGAGCGGACTGCTCAAGACCAGCATACGCCCGACCGACAACAGCGAACTGAAGCTCGGCTGGGTCGGCTCAAGCGATGGCTGGAACGAGATCAGCGGCGGTGCGCCGGTCAATGACGTCGACCTGAAGTCGAACACCTTCACGGCGCGCTACAACATCACGGATGAGGACAAGAGCTGGCTCGATCTCCACATCAACACCTCCTACAACAAGACCAACCTCGATCTGACCAGCCTTGTCCCGCAAAACCGCTTTGATCCGGTCACCGGCCTTCCCGTTGTCTTGCCGGCGGGATCGCAGTCGACATTCGACGTCGGCACCACCGGCATCGACATCTGGAACACGTCCCGGTTCGAGACGAGTGGGATCGCGCACGAGCTGACCTATGGCGGCGACTGGGCCGGCGATAATGTCAAGACAGGCGGCGCGGCTGGTGGCGACAGTTTCTACACGCCTTCGGGCAAGCGCAACGTTTCGGGCGCCTATGTCCAGGACAAGCTCACCTGGGAGTGGCTCGAAGTCATCGCCGGGCTGCGTTACGACAACTACAGCCTCAAGGATGACACCCACGACATTTCCGGCGACAGGGTATCGCCGCGCATCACCGTCGGCGTCTCCCCGTTCGAATCCGCAGGCCTTGCCGGCCTTCAGTTTTATGGCACCTATGCCGAGGGCTATCGCTCGCCATCGATCACCGAGACGCTGATCAGCGGCAATCATCCGGCAGGCGTCAGCTTTCCGTTCCTGCCCAATCCCAATCTGCGGCCGGAAACCGGCAAGACGACCGAGTTCGGCGTCAACTACAAGCAGAACGACATCCTCGAAGCCGGCGATGCGCTGCGCATCAAGGCAGCGTATTTCAACAATGATGTCGAAGATTACATCGATGGCGTTACCCTGTCGCGGTTTGACCCGGCAGCCGGTTGCCCGAGCGGACCCGGTATCCCGATATGCTTCCAGTACCAGAATTTTGCCAAGGCCAAGATCGACGGCTTCGAACTGGAGGGCGTCTATGATGCCGGATGGGGCTATGCCGGGCTCTCGGCTTCAATCACCAATGGTCACACCATTTCCTACAAGGGTGTGGAAGCGGATCTCGCCACGATCCCATCATCCCAGGTCACCGCGCAGCTCGGCTTGCGCTTCCTCGAGGACAAGCTGACCGTCGGCGGCGAAGTGCAATACAATGGCAAGCCCAAGGGCAATCCGATCGCCGAGGACTACACGCTGGTCAATGCCTTTGCCAGCTACCAGGCGACGGACAATTTGAAGATTGATTTCCGCGCCGACAATCTGTTCGATGTCAAATACGCCAACCCGCTCAACCTGACCACGGCCGGCCAGCCGCCGCAGCCGGTTTTCGCGGCCTACGAGCCCGGCATAACGCTGAAGCTGGCGGCAACGATGCGGTTTGGAGGCTGATTGCCATGACGAGCTTGACGACACCCCTTCGTCTGCTGACCTCGATGCTGGCGATGTCGCTTGCGATGGTTCCGGCGTGGGCGCAAGAGTCCGCGCCGGTCCCCGCGCTCACCCTGGAACTCAATGGTGCGCAACCTTCCGACAAGGGTTGCCGCCTGACGTTCGTGGTCAACAACAATCTCGGCGCCGACCTGGCCAAGGCTGCCTTCGAGATCGCCTTGTTCAACGAGGCAGGCGTCGTCGACCGGCTGACCGTGCTCGACTTCAAGGAACTGCCGGCCGGCAAGACCAAGGTGACGCGTTTCGATCTGGCCGGCACCGAGTGCTCGAAAGTCAGCCGCGTGCTGATCAACAGCGCGACCGAATGCACCGGTACCGGCGTCGAACCGAACGCCTGCATGCGAAAGCTGAAGACAGACACCAAGACCGGTATCGCCTTCGGCGTCTGAGGTGGGACTGCATCCCGCATTCCTGCAAAACAAAGCGGCGTGGCCAGTTGCCGGCCACTGCCGACTGCCGCTGCGAGCGAACGATCTTGATTTGACAATTCTGCTCTTGTCGCTGCAGGTCTCGCGGCGAGACATGCAGGATATCAGCCCCCTCCCCGAAGCCGGCGCCGAGCTGGCGATAGAGCCAACCGAGCCGCTCGCGCTGCCGCGGCCATCGGCCTGGAACCGCAAATGGACGGCGGCGATCGTCGTCTCCTGCGCGCTCCACGCCGCCGTGGCGGCGGCTTTTCTGATCTCGCCTTCGGGGATTTCGAGTTCCCAGAATGCCGAGCAGCCGGAAGGCAGTGATCAGTCGGGCACCAACGTGGTCGGCAGCGCGCTGGACAAGGACCCGACGGCAATAAACGTTGCACTGGTGCCCAGCCCGCAACCGGCTGTCGCCGTTCCAGAACAGC
>NZ_RZQA01000343.1:0-6158 GCF_004022915.1 Mesorhizobium sp. M7A.F.Ca.US.006.04.2.1 | reverse complement strand
GTCATCAACTCTATCCTGACGGCGATCCCCGCGGGGCGGCGCTGCTGTCGGTGATCGAGGTTGACGGCACACTATCGTCGCTGCGCGACGCTGCCTTTGCGGCGACCGGCGCGCTTCCCAACATCGACTTTGGGCTGGCCGCGCTGACGCGCAGCCTAGGCTTGCCGCGCGATGCACCGTTCCGCCTGTTCGCGCTCGCACGCAGCGTCGGCTGGGCCGCGCACACGGTCGAACAGATAACAAGCGGAAGTGTCATCCGGCCGCGCGGCCGCTATGAGGGCGTGCTGGTGTAAGGCCGCAAGAACGCCAGGCGCTCAGGACATCGTGTCGAGCTTGCGCTGCATGGCCGCGATCTGGTCCTTCAGTTCCTGAAGATCGTCGGGCTTGTCAGGCGTTTCCTTCCTGGCCGGCTCGGGCGACGTCGCAGCGGCTGGCGCGGAGCCAGCGGGCGGGAACGGCGTGAACAGCCGCATCGCATTCTGGAACATTTCCATGTTGCGGCGCGTCTGTTCCTCCAGCGCCTTGATCGGCGTGGTGATCTTCATCATGTCGAGCGGCGACTTGCCGAGCGCCCCCTTCATCTGCTCGCGAAAACGCTCCTGCTCCTTGGAAAAGGCAAGCATCGACTGTTCGAGGAAGCTCGGGACGATCATCTGCATCTGGTCACCGTAATAAGCGATGAGCTGGCGCAGGAACGGGATCGGCAGCATGTTCTGCCCGTCCTTGTTCTCCAGTTCGAAGATGATCTGGGTCAACACCGGATGCGTGATGTCGTCGCCGGTCTTGGCGTCCTGGACGGTGAACTCCTCGCCCTTCTTGACCATCTCGGCGAGGTCCTCGAGCGTCACATAGGTGCTGGTGCCGGTGTTGTAGAGGCGGCGATTGGCGTATTTCTTGATGATGATCGGATCGTCTTTAGCGGCCATCTACATCCTCCCGGGGACACCGGCGCGCCTCTGAGTAAGCCGCCGATAACGATTGTGCCTTTTTTGAGGATATGCGCAAAAGCCTCACAATTCCAAGCAGTTTGTGCAGTGCGGGATCACTAAATGCTGCATGGCAGGCAAAATATGCTGCGCAGCAATGGACGAATGGCCGCCATGGCAAGGCATGGCCTGCTTGCGGCGCATGGGCGCCATGCCCATTTCCGGTTTGACTTGGGGTTGGGAAAGGGCAAGAAAAGTCCCCAACGACAGAGCAACACCCTTGAAGTCTGGAGAAGAAAATGTCCGCTTCCATCGTCATTGCCAGTGCGGCGCGCACGCCGGTCGGCTCCTTCAACGGCGCTTTCGCCGCCACCCCGGCGCATGAGCTCGGCGCCGTCGTCATCACGGAATTGCTGTCGCGTGCCGGCGTCGAACCAGGCGAGGTCGACGAGGTCATCCTCGGCCAGGTGCTGACCGCCGCGCAAGGCCAGAACCCGGCCCGCCAGGCATCGATCAATGCCGGCCTGCCCAAGGAAACCACCGCCTGGGGCCTCAATCAGGTTTGCGGCTCGGGCCTGCGCGCCATCGCGCTCGGCATGCAGCAGATCGCCATCGGCGATGCCAAGGTGATCGTCGCCGGAGGCCAGGAATCGATGTCGCTTTCGACGCATGCCCAGCACCTGCGCGCCGGCGTCAAGATGGGCGACTTCAAGCTGATCGACACCATGATCAAGGACGGGCTGTGGGACGCCTTCAACGGTTACCACATGGGCAACACAGCCGAAAACGTCGCGCGTCAGTTCCAGATCACCCGCGAAGACCAGGACCAGTTCGCGCTCGCCTCGCAAAACAAGGCCGAGGCCGCGCAGAAGGCCGGCAAGTTCAAGGACGAGATCGTCGCCGTCACCATCAAGGGCAAGAAGGGCGACACCATCGTCGACCAGGACGAATACATCCGCCACGGCGCCACGATCGACGCCATGACCAAGCTGAAACCGGCTTTCGACAAGGACGGCACGGTAACCGCCGCCAACGCCTCCGGCATCAATGACGGCGCCGCCGGCGCGCTGCTGATGAGCGAAGCGGAAGCGGTGAGGCGCGGCATCACCCCGCTGGCGCGCATCGTGTCCTGGGCAACCGCCGGCGTCGATCCGCAGATCATGGGCACCGGACCCATTCCCGCCTCGCGCAAGGCCTTGGAGAAGGCCGGCTGGTCGGTCGGCGATCTCGACCTGGTCGAGGCCAACGAAGCCTTTGCGGCGCAGGCCTGCGCCGTCAACAAGGACATGGGCTGGGATCCCTCGATCGTCAACGTCAATGGCGGCGCCATCGCCATCGGCCATCCGATCGGTGCGTCCGGCGCTCGCGTCTTCAACACGCTGGTCTTCGAAATGCGCCGGCGCGGCGCCAAGAAGGGTCTCGCTACCCTGTGCATCGGCGGCGGCATGGGCGTCGCCATGTGTGTCGAAGCACTCTGAAGAAAGTCACTAAAAGGGCGGCGTGCATGCATGTCGCCCAAAAGCGCGCAGCGGTTTTGGGAACACCGACATGCATAAAACCAAACATCTGAAGCGCATCGCCTGAATCTACCTCAGCGCGACGCGCTTTAGCCGCCCGTTCTGTATCCAGTGCCTGCCAAGCCCGACAACAGGGCGATATCAAAAAAGGGGAAATGCATGACCAAGGTAGCAATCGTCACAGGCGGATCGCGCGGCATCGGCGCGGCGATCTCGATCGCATTGAAGACCGTCGGCTATTCGGTTGCGGCGAACTATGCCGGCAATGACGCCGCAGCGGCGAAATTCAAGGCTGAGACCGGCATTCCGGTCTACAAATGGTCGGTCGCCGACTATGATGCCTGCGCCGCCGGCATCAAGCAGGTCGAGGCCGATCTCGGCCCGGTCTCGGTGCTGGTCAACAATGCCGGCATCACCCGCGACGCCATGTTCCACAAGATCACGCGCGAGCAGTGGAAAGAGGTCATCGACACCAACCTGTCCGGCGTCTTCAACATGACGCATCCGCTGTGGAGCGGGATGCGCGACCGCAAGTTCGGCCGCATCATCACCATCTCCTCGATCAACGGCCAGAAGGGCCAGGCCGGCCAGGTCAACTATTCCGCCGCCAAGGCCGGCGATATCGGTTTCAGCAAGGCTCTCGCCCAAGAGGGGGCGCGCGCCGGCATCACGGTCAACGTCATCTGTCCCGGCTATATCGCCACCGAGATGGTCAAGGCGATCGACGAGAAGGTGCTCAACGAGCGCATCATTCCCCAGATTCCTGTCGGCCGCCTCGGTGAGCCCGAGGAAATCGCGCGCTGCGTCGTCTTCCTCGCATCCGAAGATGCCGGCTTCATCACCGGCTCGACCATCACGGCCAATGGCGGCCAGTATTTCGCCTGACGACGGCGATGTAGGCGCAGAGATCGGCGGGCCGGCGCGCCGGCCCGTTTTTCGTTGGCGCCATGGTCCTTCGAAGTGACAGCACGGCTGCTGACCCAATCCGGCACGCAGAGGTTAACAGCGGCCCGGCCGGCCTGTGCGAAACCTGCTTCCAAGCCTGTGGATTCTCGGTGGATAAGCTGTTCACAACACAAGATATTGGGGTGAACAAAACGGGAAAATTCCGCTATCGCTGATTCGTCGCCGATTCGTTCCGGCTTTGAGCTGAACGTTAACGACGACAGCCGGAATCGCCTGCCAATTGCTTAACGCGGATTAAGAAAGATCAACAATTTCATAACCTTGGTCGAGGCATGCCAAGCCACTGTGATCGTTTATCGACAAAGGTTAATGGCAATGCCCTCTTAGCACGAAACGGGCCAGTTCAGCGATTCAGCATGTGGTGCGTGTCGCGGCCGCGAAATCCACATATAGCCGTGAACAAAAGCTGAATCTGCAGGAGTCACTGATTCGTCGCCGATTCGTTCCAGACTCGTTCTATCCGTTAATCCGCATCTGATTGAGAGCTTGACAGAACCACCTTCTGGCTGCCGACGGAACATTCCGCTTTCGCTTCGCGCCCGAAATCCCTATGTGTCGCCTGTCATACGCGCCCATTTGAGGCACGCTCCCGACAACCAGAGGCCAGAAGCCTTATCTCCAGGTCCCGGAAGCCTTATTCTAGGTTGATGAACATCCAGCCCAAACACACTGAGCCGCTGATCCTGTCGGGCCGCGACGTGACCGCCGTGCTCGGGCCGACCAACACCGGCAAGACCCATCTCGCCATCGAGCGCATGGTGGCGCATGAGAGTGGAATCATCGGCCTGCCGCTCAGGCTTCTGGCGCGCGAGGTCTACGCCCGCGTCTGCGAAAAGGTCGGCGCCCACAAGGTTGCGCTGATTACCGGCGAGGAAAAGATCCAGCCACCGGGCGCCAAATATTCGGTCTGCACCGTCGAGGCCATGCCGCGCGAGACCGACGCCGCCTTCGTCGCCATCGACGAGGTGCAGCTCGCCGGCGACCTCGAGCGCGGCCACATCTTCACCGATCGCATCCTGCACCTGCGCGGCCGCCAGGAAACGCTGCTGCTGGGCGCCGCCACCATGCAAAGTATCCTGCAGCGCCTGCTGAGGGGTGTCTCGGTGGTGACGCGGCCGAGGCTGTCGCATCTTGCCTATGCCGGCTCCAAGAAGCTGACCCGCCTGCCGCGGCGCACGGCGATCGTCGCCTTTTCCGCCGACGAGGTCTACGCCATCGCCGAGTTGATCCGCCGCCAGCAGGGCGGTGCCGCCGTCGTGCTCGGCGCGCTCTCGCCGCGCACCCGCAACGCCCAGGTGGCGCTGTTCCAGTCCGGCGATGTCGACTACCTCATCGCCACCGATGCCATCGGCATGGGTCTCAACCTCGATCTCGACCACGTCGCCTTCGCCCAGAATCGCAAGTTCGACGGCTTCCAGTACCGCAATCTGACGGCGGCCGAGCTTGGCCAGATCGCCGGCCGCGCCGGCCGGCATCTGCGCGACGGCACGTTCGGTGTCACCGGCCAGGTCGACCCGCTGGACGAGGATCTGATCAAGAAGATCGAAGGCCACGACTTCGACCCGGTGAAGGTGCTGCAATGGCGCACCGCACATTTCGACTTTGCCAGCCTCGACGCGCTGAAGCGCTCGATCGAAACCAACGCCCCGGTCGAGGGACTGACACGGGCATTGCCTGCCGTCGATGCACAGGCGCTCGAGCATCTGTCGCGCGACGAGGACATCCGCGCACTCACCACCAATGCCAAGCGCGTGGCGCTGCTGTGGGAAGCCTGCGCGCTGCCCGACTACCGCAGGATCGCGCCGGCCCAGCATGCCGACCTCATTGCCTCGATCTACACGGACCTCGCACGCCACGGCCATGTCGACGAGAATTACATGGCCGAGCAGGTGCGCCGCGCCGACACAACAGAGGGCGACATTGATACGCTCTCGCATCGCATTGCCCAGATCCGCACCTGGACATTCGTGTCGAACCGGCCCGGCTGGCTGGCCGATCAGGCACACTGGCAGGAAAAGACGCGCGAAATCGAAGACAGATTGTCGGATGCGCTGCATGAGCGGTTGACGAAACGCTTCGTAGACCGCAGGACTTCCGTCCTCATGCGGCGCCTTAGAGAAAATACCATGCCTGAAGCCGAAATTAGTTCTACCGGAACCGTCCTTGTCGAAGGCCACCATGTCGGCGAGCTGCAAGGGTTCCGCTTCACCGCCGACCAGACCGCCGGCGGCGAAGACGCCAAGGCGGTGCGCACCGCTGCCCAGAAGGCGCTGGCCGCCGAGTTCGAGGCGCGCGCCGAACGCTTCGGCGCCTCGGCCAATGGCGATATCGCGCTCGGGTCGGATGGCACGCTGCGCTGGATCGGTGCGCCGATCGGCACGCTTGTATCAGGCGAAGACGCGCTGAAGCCGCGGCTGGTGCTGCTGGCCGACGAACAGCTGACCGGCCCGGCGCGCGACAAGGTCGCCGCGCGTGCCGAGCGTTTCGTCAATTTCCAGATCGAGTCGCTGCTGAAGCCGCTGGTCGACTTGAAAAACGCCGACCAGATTTCCGGCATCGGCCGTGGCATCGCCTTCCAGCTGGTCGAGAATTTCGGCCTCATCAACCGCCGCGACATCGCTGAGGAGATGAAGTCGCTCGACCAGGAAGGCCGCGCAGCCCTTCGCCGGCTTGGCGTGCGCTTCGGCGCCTACCATGTCTTCGTGCCGGCGCTGATCAAGCCGGCGAAGGGCTGCGCGGCCTTCCTGGT
>NZ_RZQA01000342.1:0-6176 GCF_004022915.1 Mesorhizobium sp. M7A.F.Ca.US.006.04.2.1 | reverse complement strand
GTGCTGGTGCTGCCACTGACCATCCCGGTGCTGATCTTCGGCGTTTCGGCAAGCTATGGGGCGACCGCCAATCCCGACCCGTTTCTGCAGCCCTTCCTCATTCTTGCCGCGCTGACCCTGTTTCTTGGCGTGCTGGGTCCGGTCTCGGCGGCGCTGGCGCTGCGCCATGGCACGGATTGACGCGGCGTATGACTGCGGATTGCGAAGCCGACGGAGCGAGGCTAAGGAAAAGCATGTCTAGACTGGGCGACATGATCGGCTTGGAAGGCCCCACCTCAGCGGGGCCTGCCGCATGAGTGCGCATGCACTCTACGTGACCGCCGCCTATGGCATCACTGCCGTGGTGCTCGCCGGATTGATCGGCTGGATCCTGCTCGACCAGCGGGCGCGCAAGCGTGAGCTTGCCGAACTGGAGGCGTCCGGCGTGAGGCGTCGCTCCGACAAGGTCGCCAAGCCATGAGCACCGAAACGGAAACGCCGCCGCCCAGTCGTCGCCTGTTCGTGCTTCTGCCGCTGCTGATCTTCCTCGGCCTGGCCGGACTGTTCCTGTCGCAGCTGCTGTCGGGGCGCGATGCTTCGGAAGTGCCGTCGGCCCTGATCGGCCTGCCTGCGCCGCAAACCAGCCTGCCGGCGCTGGAGGGCTCAAACCTGCCGGGGCTCGATTCGAAAACCTTCGCCGGCAAGGTCACATTGGTCAACGTCTTCGCGTCGTGGTGCGCGCCATGCCGCGAAGAGCACCCGGTGCTTCTGGCGTTGTCGCAGGATAAGCGTTTCACCATGGCAGCGCTGAACTACAAGGACCGGCCCGAAAACGCACGCCGGTTCCTCGGCGATCTCGGCAATCCGTTCCAGGCGATAGGGGTCGACGAAGCGGGCCGCGCGGCGATCGACTGGGGCGTCTACGGCGTGCCGGAAACTTTCGTCATCGGCAAGGACGGCAAGATCGCCTACAAACATGTCGGCCCGCTGACGCCCGAGACGGTGCAGGCGTTGCTGTTGCCGCAGATCGACAAGGCACTGGCGGCGCGTTGATATTCAGGTGATGCCGGCCTGCAAACAGCGGCTTCCTGCGCGTCCGGTGCTCGCGTACCAAAAGTACGCTCCGCTCCGGTTCTCGGAAACCACCGTTTTCGACTCGGCCTGACCTGAATCTCAACGCACCTTGGCGGCGCGTCTTATCGGGCTTGAGATCAGCCGTAGATCTGCTTGTGGATCTGGTAGAGCATTTCCGAGCGGTCGGCGCGCATGTCGGCCAGATCGCGGCTGGAAAAGCTGTCGATTTCGGCGACAAGGCGGTTGTAGTGCTTGCGCTTGGCAATGCTGTTGCGAGCGCGGGTCATGAGACTGTCGAGGATCATAGCAAGGTTCCTTTTTGGCGCCGCATTTCGGCGGCGGTTTCTTCCTCCCTTGATCGATACGAAGCATGACATAGTAATGGTGCATTGCAAAAAGAAGATGTTGCAATGCACCATTGCGCTGGACGCATAGCCGGTTAATGCGGCGCTAACGTCATGCGCAGAGCCGGCAAGCGATCTTTTGTGGGACACTGTGCGTACCCACATTGCCTTCTGTCCCTCCGGCTGGCTTGATCCCTCTCATTGATGCCGGGAGGAAAGCATGGCGGCCGCAGACTATTATGAAATTCTCGATCCGCGCTTCGCGCGCCTGTTCAACGGCAACGCGCAGGTCGAGAAGCTATTCACCGGATGCCAGTGGGCGGAGGGGCCGGCCTGGTTCGCCGCCGGCCGCTATGTCGTCTGGTCCGACATCCCCAACAATCGCATGCTGCGTTATGACGAGACCGACGGCAATGTCAGCGTCTTCCGGCAGCCGTCCGGCAACTCGAACGGCAACACCGTCGACCGGCAGGGCCGGCTGATCACCTGCGAGCATTCGGGCCGCCGCGTCAGCCGCACCGAGTTCGACGGCTCGGTCACCACGATCGCGGCCAAATGGAAAGGCAAGCGGCTGAATTCGCCCAACGACGCGGTGGTGAAATCCGACGGTTCCATCTGGTTCACCGATCCAAGCTACGGCATCGATACGGATTATGAGGGCGACAGGGCTGAGAGCGAAATCGGCGCCTGCCACGTCTACCGGGTCGATCCCGGCACCGGCGAGGTCGAAGCCGTCATCACCGACATGGTCAGGCCTAACGGCCTCGCCTTCTCGCTGGACGAGAGCAAGCTTTATGTCGTCGATACCGGCCGCACGCATGGCGCGCAGAATCCGGCGCATATGCGGGTGTTCAATGTCGGCAAGGGCGGCAAGAAAGTCTCCGGCGAAAAAGTCTTCGCCGACTGCACCGCCGGCCTGTTCGACGGCTTCAGGCTCGACGAGGACGGCCGCATCTGGACCAGTGCCGCCGATGGCATCCATTGCTACGATCCGGACGGCACGCTGATCGGCAAGGTCAAGGTGCCGGAAGTCACCGCCAATTGCGTGTTCGGCGGCAACAAGCTGAATTGCCTCTACATCGCCGGCACCACGTCGCTCTACATGGTGCGGCTGATGGTCAACGGCGCCAAGACATACTGAGAGTTGAACACTGGCGACCGTTCGACGGTTTCATCGAAGCGGGTCGTGAGCACGAACATCCCCGGGAGGACAAGAAATGCCATTCGTCAACATCCGCATCGTCAAGGAAGTGATCGCCGCCGATCCGGCGGGCAAAAAGGCGGATATCGCCAAGAAGGTCACCGCGGCCATCATGGACGCCACCGGGCTGAGCAACGACGATGTCTGGGTGGTTTTTGAAGAGGTCAACGCCCGCGATTGGTACGTGGGGAAGACCGATGTGGAGACGCTGCGAAAGGGGTAGTGCGCGATCTTTCCTTCTCCCCCTTGTTGTGGGAGGTGGATCGGCGCGCAGCGCCGAGACGGTTGAGGGGTGGGTGACGGATTGCCGTCGGTGCCAAGCTGGAACATCCCTCATCCGACCTCGCTTCGCGAGGCCACCACCCTGGGGCGAGCAACGGGTCTCGCCCCGTCCTTCAGACCCACAAGGGGAGAAGGAAGAGAGGCCGCCGCTCAACGCGAGCGGATAAACTCCGCGAAGGCATTCAGTGCATCATGCATCGCCTGCCGGTTCGCCGGCGCCGCCAGGATGCCCGCCACCTCCGGCGGCTTCCTGCCGAGCAGGGCGATCTCCAGCACATCGTCGTAAAGCGCGAACGACATGGTGCGCATGATCTCGGCCAATGCGGCGCGGGCGAACAGCGAGCGCGGCGAGGCGTGTACCAGCATGGCGGGCTTGGCGACGGCGGCATCGCGCGAGACCAGCCAGTCGAGCGCGTTCTTCAGCCCGCCCGGCACGCCATGGGCATATTCCGGACAGGAGACGATCAGGCCGTCGGCTCGACTGACGGCATGGATCAGCTTGGAGGCTTCGAGCGGCGTCCGCTCGCCTTCATCGTCGGGATTGAAGATCGGCAAACGGCCAAGCCCGTCATGGACGGTGACGCGGCAGCCGGACGGCGCTTCGCGCGCCAGTGCGGCGATCAGCGCCGAATTTGTGGAGGCCGCGCGCAGGCTGCCGGAAATGGCAAGGATGTTCAGCAAGGTATGGAATCGGTCCAGACGCGAATCGCGTCCGCAAAAACTACCACATCGTCTTCTTGTATTCCTCGTCGAGCCAGCGGTCGGTCGCCTCGGCGGAATCGGCAACCGCCAGCTGATCGCGCATGATCTGGCCGAGCGTCGGCAGCGTCGCGCGGTCGTACCAGGTTTCCGGCTTCCACAAATCCGAGCGCATGAAGGCTTTTGCGCAGTGCATGTAGGCCGCCTTGACGCTGACCACGACAACGCTTTGCGGCTCCCTGCCGTCGACGGCGAGCCGTTCGCGCAAATTTGCGTCGACGGTGATGCGGGCATCGCCGTTGACGCGCAGCGTCTCGTTCATGCCGGGGATGAGGAAGAGCAGCCCGACCGGGGGATTGACGAGGATGTTTTCCAGCGTGTCGAGCCGGTTGTTGCCGGGCCGGTCGGGAATGGCGATGGTGGTGTCGTCCAGAACGGTGGCAAAGCCCGGTTTGTCGCCCTTCGGCGTCACGTCGGCATTGCCGGCACCGTCGGACGAGCCAATCAGCACGAATGGGCTCTTGCCGATGAAGGAGCGGCAATGGCCGTCAAGTTTTTTCAGCTCCTTTCGGATAGAACCGTCGGTCGGTCGTGGCGTCTTGTAGATCGTCCTCAACTGGTCGCGCGTGGTGACGAATTCCATGGCCCTTTCCCCTTATTTGCAGGCTCTATTTCCCGGCCTTCTCTTCTTTGCCGGTCTTGTCGTCCAGCGAATGGCGCAGGATCAGCGGCATCTGGCTGAAGGTGAACAGAAGCGTGATCGGCATGATGCCCCAGACCTTGAAAGTAACCCAGGCGTCGGTGGAAAAATTGCGCCACACCACCTCATTGACGATGGCCAGGAACAGGAAGAACAGGCCCCAGCGGAAGGTCAGCTTGCGCCAGCCTTCAGCGTCGAGGCTGAAGGCTGAATCGAAGACATAGCCAAGCAGCGACTTGCCGAAATACAGGCCGCCGAGCAGCACCCCGCCGAACAGCGTGTTGACGATGGTCGGCTTCATCTTGATGAAGATGTCGTCCTGCAGATAGAGCGTCAGCGCGCCGAAAATGAAGACGACGACGCCCGACACCATCGGCATGATCGGCAAGGTGCGGGTGAGCAGCCACGAGGCGATCAGCGCGATTGCCGTGGCGGCCATGAACAGGCCGGTGGCGACGAAGATCGGCCCGCCGAACTCGGCCAGAACAGGGAATTTCTGCACCAGCCATCCGCTGCGCGCATTGGCGAAGAAGAACACCATCAACGGACCCAGCTCCAGCACCAGCTTGAGCAGCGGATTGACGCCTTCCTTCTTCTGCTTCTGCGGGTCCGACGGATCGCGTTCGAGAATGGGTGGGTTCATGGAATCTCTTTCTTGCGCATGATCTGATCCAAAAAGTCTGCACCTTTTTGGGACATGCTTGTTAAGCTACTCCAGCGATCGCCCTGGCGAATTCGCTTGCTGAGAAAGGTTCGAGGTCGTCGACCTGTTCGCCGACGCCGATGAAATAGACCGGCAATTTGTGCTTTGCCGCGATCGCCACCAGAATACCGCCGCGCGCCGTGCCGTCCAGCTTGGTCATCACCAGGCCGTTGACGCCGGCGACATTGCGGAAGATCTCGACCTGGTTGAGCGCGTTCTGGCCGGTGGTGGCGTCGACCGTCTGCAGCACGGTGTGCGGCGCTTCCGGATCGAGCTTGCCGAGCACGCGGACGATCTTTTCGAGCTCGGCCATCAGTTCGGTCTTGTTCTGCAGACGGCCGGCGGTGTCGATGATCAGCACGTCGGAGCCGGCCTCTTTCGCCCGCTCGAATGCATCATAGGCAAGGCCGGCGGCATCGGCGCCGAGCTTGGAGGCGATGACCGGCGATTTCGTCCGCTCGCCCCAGATCTTCAGCTGCTCGATGGCTGCCGCGCGGAACGTGTCGCCGGCGGCGAGCATGACCGACAGGCCGCCATCGGTCAGCTTGGCGGCGAGCTTGCCGATGGTGGTGGTCTTGCCGGTGCCGTTGACGCCAACCACCAGGATGACATGCGGCTTGTGCGAGAGGTCGAGCTCCAGCGGCATGGCGACATGGGTCAGCACTTTTTCCACCTCGGCCGCCATGATGGCGCGGACCTCGGTGTCGGAAACGTCCTTGCCGTAGCGGCTGGCGGCCAGCGCGTCGGTAACGCGCAAGGCGGTCTCCATGCCGAGATCGGCGCGGATCAGCACATCCTCCAGGTCCTGCAAAGTCTCTTCGTCCAGCTTGCGCTTGGTGAAGACGCCGGCAATGTTGCCGGTCAGTTCCTTGGACGAGCGGGCAAGCCCGTCCTTCATGCGCTGGAACCAAGAGCGCCTCGGTGCCGGCTCCGGCGCTTTTTGCGGCTCGGCCTTCTGCTCGACCTTCTTGGTGACGGTCACCTTGCCGGGGGCGGCTTTCGGCTCCGGCGCGGGTGGTGGAAGAGGCTGCGGCTCGGGCGCAATTTCCGCAATGACCGGCTGCGATTCGATCGGCGCAGGCTGGCGAATGGGAGGTGCGATTTCGGCGGCGGGTGCTTCGGGCGTCGGCGCTGAAACTTCTTCCTTCTCCCCGTCGCTATACGGGGAGAAGGTGCCGGCAGGCGGATGAGGAG
>NZ_RZQA01000341.1:0-6186 GCF_004022915.1 Mesorhizobium sp. M7A.F.Ca.US.006.04.2.1 | reverse complement strand
GAGAGGACGGCGGGACAGCGCCCCCCTCTGTCGACTTCGTCGACATCTCCCCCACGGGTGGGGAGATTGGCGCCTTGTCCTGCTTGGCCTCGGCTTTCGCTGGAGCAGCATCGCCCCCGCTTTTCGCGGCAGCGCCTGCATCCTCACCTTCGGCAGCGAGCACGGCGATCAGAGCGTTGACCTTGACGCCTTCGGTGCCGGCGGGAACGACGAGCTTTGCGACCGTGCCCTCATCGACAGCCTCGACTTCCATCGTCGCCTTGTCGGTCTCGATCTCGGCAATGACATCGCCCGGCGAAACCTTGTCGCCTTCCTTGACGAGCCACTTAGACAGATTGCCCTCTTCCATCGTGGGCGACAGGGCCGGCATGGTGATGTTGATTGGCATTTTGTCCTCCCGCCCGGTTCAGCGATATGTGACGGCTTTGACCGCCTCGATGACTTCGCCGACGTTCGGCAAAGCCAGTTTCTCCAGGTTGGCGGCATAGGGCATCGGCACATCCTTGCCGGCGATGGTGATGACCGGCGCGTCGAGGAAATCGAAGGCGCGCTGCGACACCTGGTTGGCGATATGGTCGCCGACCGAGTTCTGCGGATATCCCTCTTCGACAACGATCAGCCGGTTGGTCTTCTTGACCGAGGCGATGATGGTGTCGAGATCGAGCGGCCGGATCGTGCGCAAGTCGATGATCTCGGCATCGATGCCCAAGCCGCGCAGCTCGGCTTCCGCCTTGACCGCATAGGTCATGCCGATGCCGAAAGAGACGATGGTGACGTCCTTGCCGGTCTTGTGGATGCGCGCCTTGCCGATCGGCAGCACGAAATCATCCAGCTTCGGCACGTCGAAGGACTGGCCATAGAGGATCTCATTCTCGAGGAAGATGATCGGATTGGGATCGCGGATCGCCGCCTTCAACAAGCCCTTGGCGTCGGCGGCGGTGTAGGGCATCACCACTTTCAGGCCCGGAATGTGGCTATACCAGGCGGCGTAGCACTGCGAGTGCTGTGCGGCGACGCGTGCGGCGGCGCCGTTCGGTCCACGGAAAACGATCGGCGCACCCATCTGGCCGCCAGACATGTAGAGCGTCTTGGCGGCGGAGTTGATGATCTGGTCGATCGCCTGCATGGCGAAGTTGAAGGTCATGAACTCGACGATCGGCTTCAGGCCGGCCATCGCCGCGCCGACGCCGACGCCGGCAAAGCCATGCTCGGTGATCGGCGTGTCGACGACGCGCCGCGGCCCGAATTCCTGCAGCAGCCCTTGCGTGATCTTGTAGGCGCCCTGGTATTCGGCGACCTCCTCGCCCATGACGAAGACATCGCCGTCGCGGCGCATTTCCTCGGCCATCGCATCGCGCAGCGCTTCGCGCACCGTGGTCGAGACCATCTCCGTGCCGGCCGGAATGTCCGGATCGGCGGCGATTTCCGTCTTCGGTGCAGCAGCCACCGGCGCGGCAGCCGGTTTTGCGGCCTCCGCCTTGTCCTCCGCCGCGGCTGGAGCCTCTGCCTTTGCCGGTGCTTCCGCCTTGGCGGGAGCCGAGGACTTGCCGATATCGCCGGCACTTTCGCCGTCCTGCAGCAAAACGGCAATCGGTGTGTTGACCTTGACGCCTTCGGTGCCGGCGGCGATCAGGATCTTGCCAAGCGTGCCTTCGTCGACGGCCTCGACTTCCATCGTCGCCTTGTCGGTTTCGATCTCGGCGATGACGTCGCCGGCGACGACCTTGTCGCCCTCATTCTTCAACCACTTGGAAAGATTGCCCTCTTCCATGGTCGGCGAGAGAGCGGGCATGAGAATTTCGATCGGCATGTCCTTGCCCTCCCGTTACAATACGATATCGGTCCAGAGCTCGGACGGATCCGGCTCTGCATCGTTCTGGGCAAATTCGGCGGCGTCAGCGACGATGTCGCGGACCTCCTTGTCGATGGTCTTAAGCTCGTCCTCGGTTGCCCACTTCTTCTCGATGAGCCGCGCCTTGACCTGTTCGATCGGGTCATGGTCGGAGCGCATCTTCTGCACTTCTTCCTTCGAGCGGTATTTCGCCGGATCGGACATCGAGTGACCGCGATAGCGATAGGTCTGCATTTCGAGAATGATCGGCCCGTTGCCGGCGCGGCACCATTCGGTCGCCTGGTCGCCGGCGGCCTTGACAGCGCGCACGTCCATGCCGTCGACCTGGATGCCGGGAATCTTGAACGAAGCGCCACGGTGCGAAAAATTGGTTTCCGCCGAAGAGCGCGACACCGAGGTGCCCATGGCATACCGGTTGTTCTCGATGATGTAGATCACCGGCAGCTTCCACAGCGAGGCCATGTTGAAGCTTTCATAGACCTGGCCCTGGTTGGCCGCACCGTCGCCGAAATAGGTCAGCGAGACATTGTTGTTGTCGCGGTAGCGGTTGGCGAAGGCCAAGCCTGTGCCGAGCGACACCTGGGCGCCGACGATGCCGTGGCCGCCATAAAAGTGCTTTTCCTTGGAGAACATGTGCATGGAGCCACCCTTGCCCCGTGACAGGCCGCCGCGACGCCCGGTCAGCTCGGCCATGACGCCGCGCGGCGACAGCTCCATCGCCAGCATGTGGCCGTGGTCGCGATAGGCGGTGATCATCTGATCGCCGTCGATCAGCGCCATCTTCATGCCGGTGACGACCGCTTCCTGGCCGATATAGAGGTGGCAGAAGCCGCCGATGAAACCCATGCCGTAGAGCTGGCCGGCCTTTTCCTCGAAACGACGGATGAGCAGCATGTGCCGGTAAGCGGCAAGCTCTTCGTCCTTGGTGAATTCGACAGGTTTAGAGGCCGAAAGCCCCGATTTGCCGTCGGATTTGGATTTGGCAGGCGCTTTTCTGGCGGCGGTGGCCATGCATCACTCCCTGTTGGCGTCTCTTCGTGGACATTAGAGCAGGATGAAATCTGCTCTGGGGAGATCAGCTCCTCCCCACCGATTTTAGGGAGGCTAACACGCGTCAAAGCGTTGCGCCATGCCGAATTTGCATAGCTGGCATGCGCCTAAGTGATTAAAATCATTGAAAATATTGGTGATTAACTTGAAATCAGTTATTTTGCCGAGGTCGGCAACATAATGGTGATTTCGTCAGCTTGGGACAGATTGAGCGCCTTGCGCGCCTGCTCATCGAGCATGTCCTTCTCGAGCGTGCCTTCATGCATCAGCCGAACGCGGCGCTCGAGCTCCATGCGGCGCGCCTTGATCGCATCGAGCTGGCCCTGCAGCGCAACCGTCTGGGCTTCCAGCTGATATTTCGAGTAGATACCGAATTCGCCGTGATAGGCATGAAAGCCGAAATAGGCCAGGAACGCCACGCAAAGCGAGGGAATGATCAGCCGGCCGGTGTTTCTCTGCTTGTGCTGACGCGTCCACATCGCCCGATTCCTCTAGAGCATGATGCCGAAAAGTGTGAAGCGGTTTTCGGACGACATCATGCTCTATCTCTTTGATTTAGAGTCGGATTCAGATTTCAGGTCGAACAGACCTGAGATCATCCGGCTCTAGCCCGCGAACTCAGGCGGCTCACGATCTTTCTCGCCCGATTGTGCTTAACGGACGGTTACGGGTGACCTGTTTGGCGGCGCCGAAACGAAAAAGGGCGGGAATGCTCCCGCCCTTTTGTCCGGTATCGATGAGCCGGTGTTTCCGGATCAGCCCTTGACCACCGACTTGCCGGCGTAGCTTGCCTGCTTGCCGAGCTCTTCCTCGATGCGGATCAGCTGATTGTACTTGGCCATGCGGTCCGAGCGCGACAGCGAGCCGGTCTTGATTTGTCCGCAATTGGTGGCGACGGCGAGATCGGCAATGGTCGAATCCTCGGTTTCGCCCGAGCGGTGCGACATCACGGCGGTGTAGCCGGCCTTGTGCGCGGTCTCGACGGCGTCGAGCGTTTCCGTAAGCGAGCCGATCTGGTTGACCTTGACCAGGATCGAGTTGGCAACCCCCATGCGGATGCCGTCGCGCAGCCGCGCCGTGTTGGTGACGAACAAATCGTCGCCAACCAGCTGCGTCTTCTTGCCGATCAGGTCGGTCAGGTACTTCCAGCCTTCCCAATCGTCCTCGGCAAGACCGTCCTCGATCGAGATGATCGGATAGTCGGTGGCAAGCTTGGCCAGGTATTTGGCCTGGGCCTTGGGATCGCGCGTCTTTTTCTCGCCTTCATAGACGTAGTTGCCGTCCTTGAAGAACTCGGTCGCGGCGCAATCGAGGCCGAGCGCGATCTCGTCGCCCGGCCTGAAGCCGGCCTGCTCGATCGATTCCATGATGAAATCGAGCGCCACCGGAGCGCTTTTCAGGTTCGGGGCAAAGCCGCCCTCGTCGCCGACATTGGTGTTGTGGCCGGCATCCTTCAGTTTCTTGCGCAGCGTATGGAAGATTTCCGAACCCCAGCGGACACCTTCGCGCAGCGTCGGCGCGCCGATCGGCAGGATCATGAATTCCTGGAAATCGATCGGGTTGTCGGCATGCGCGCCGCCATTGATGATGTTCATCATCGGTACCGGCAGGAGATGCGCCTTGGTGCCTCCGACATAACGGTAGAGCGGTAGGCCGGCGGCATCAGCGGCCGCCTTGGCCACCGCCAGCGAAACGCCGAGAATGGCGTTGGCGCCAAGCCGGCTCTTGTTGGGCGTGCCGTCGAGCTCGATCATGGTCTGGTCGATATGAATCTGGTTTTCGGCTTCCATGCCGCCGATGGCCTCGAACAGCTCGCCGTTCACCGCCTCGACGGCTTTGAGCACGCCTTTGCCGAGATAGCGGGCGCCGCCGTCGCGCAGTTCGACGGCCTCGTGGGCACCGGTCGAAGCACCCGACGGCACCGCCGCGCGGCCCATCGAGCCGTCTTCGAGAATGACATCGACCTCGACGGTCGGATTTCCACGGCTGTCCAGGATTTCACGCCCGACAATGTCGACGATGGCGGTCATTTGCGATGTCCTCGATTGATCTGAAGAATGCCGCACGTCTTAGCCAAAGTGCTGCAAAAGGCAATCGGCCCGCTGGCAATTATTGCCGCGGCATCGGCCTCCGAACGATTCACGAAGCGCAAATCGCCGTCATCATAAGTCATGTACGGTCGGCTGACTTCCGGTTAAGGTGCAGCGCGCGGGGCGAAACAGGAGGAGTTTCGCCATGTCTCAGTTGAGCGGTATCGTGAGTCTGTTTCTGATCGCGGCGGCATTCCTGACGTCATGCGACAATCAGCAGTCGCCGCCGAAGGCGATGGCCCCCTTACACGTCAGCGAATAAGCCGGAATCCAAAGCGGCCCCGTCTCTCCCGACGGGGCCGCTTTGTCGTTGTTGTTAATGCCAGTAAGGCGTGACCTTGTAATAATTGTAGGATTCGTCGCGCGCCGCCTCGCCATCGGCACCGGTCAGTTCGTTGATCGAATAGGCCGGTGCCGCCATGAGTTGTTCCTTGGAAAACGGTACGACATAACCGCCCTTGTCCTCATCATAGTCGAGGCTTGCCCACGGAATGGCGTGATATTTCTCGCCGATGCCAAGGAAGCCGCCAAAACCGATGACCGCGAACATGATGCCGTTCGCCATCTTGTCGAGCATCACATCCTCTATACTGCCGATGCTTGTGCCTTCGGTGTTGTAGACCGATGTGCCGATGACCCGCGAAGCGGCGATGGCTTGGGTGTGGCCAGTCTGGGTTGCCATGATTGTGCTCCTCATTGTGGTTTCGAACCATAATTGGACAATGAGGGGCGCGGGCGAAGGTTCCCGACTTTTTCGGCGTCGACCGATCACTCCGCGAGGATGAAGGTAACCTTCATGTTGACGCGATAAGCAACGATCTTGCCGTCCTGGACGACGATCTTCTGGTCCTGGATCCAGGCGCCCTCGACGTTCTTCAGCGTTTTGGATGCGCGCGCAATTCCCTGTTCGATGGCGTCCTGAAAGCTCTTCTTCGACGACGATGTGATTTCGGTGACGCGGGCGACAGACATGGCTTCCTCCTGCCAAAACGCTCATTTGCCGGTCGAGCGTACAGGCGGCTTGCGCCGTCCACAAGCATCGGCGGTCGACAGAGGATATCTCCGGCCTAGAGACCCTTGGCGATGCGGTCGAATGCCATCAGCCGCTCGAGTAAAGCGGGCATGTCCTTCAACGGCAGCATGTTGGGGCCGTCGGAAGAGGTCGAGTTGTCAGGATCCTGATGGGTCTCGATG
>NZ_RZQA01000340.1:0-6194 GCF_004022915.1 Mesorhizobium sp. M7A.F.Ca.US.006.04.2.1 | reverse complement strand
AGACGCTGGTGGAGGCCGACTTCAACATTTCCGAGACGGCACGACGGCTGGGCATGCACCGCCGGACGCTGGCGCGGAAGCTGGAGAAGAGGCGTGTGAAGTAGGCACGATCCACCGGGCATGGCACATCGTGGCGATGCCGATGATAAGATTGATGCCGGCAACAATCGTTGCATTCGAACGATGTCCTCCAAAGGAAAAATTGGCAGGGCAGGGATTAAAATCCCCACATGCTCCGTAAACAGGACATGAAACCGCCGATGCCACGCTTTGACATCATAGGACAGCTCGGTTCGCTGCGCCGCTATGCGCGCTCGCTGACGCGCGACAGCACCGACGCCGAGGACCTTGTCCATGACGCGCTGGTGCGCGCTTATGAGCGGCGCAGCACCTTCCGCTCCGGCGGAAACCTGCGCGCGTGGCTGCTGTCGATCGTCCACAACACCTTCATCGACAGGATGCGGGCCCGCAAGTCCGAGGCGTCGCGCGTCGAACAGGCTGGATACCTGGCCGACGGCAGCACGCCGGCACCACAGGAACATTCGGTGCGCCTGGCGCAGGTGCGCCAGGCTTTTTTCAGCCTGCCGGAAGAACAGCGTTCAGCGCTGCACCTCGTCGCTATCGAAGGCCTCTCCTACCAGCAGGCCGCCGATGCCAGCGGCGTGCCGCTCGGCACGCTGATGTCGCGCATCGGCAGGGCGCGCGCCGCACTGCGCGAGATGGAGGAGCCGGCGAAGGCAAAAAACCACCTCAGGATCGTTGGAGGCCCTTCATGACCGCAACTGTCGATCCCGTGACGGATATCGACCTCGACGCCTATGTCGACGACCAGATCGACGTCACCCGCCGCATCGAGGTGGAGGCATTCTTGTCCGCTCGCCCGGAGGCGGCGGCGCGCGTGATGTCGGATCTCAGGACCCGCGATGAACTGCGCGTGGCGCTTGCCGGCTCCAAAGGCATGGCACGGCCCGCGACCGCCGATGCCGCGCGGCGGCTGGAGAGGGGGCTTGCCCGCGGCCGCATCTTCGGTGTGCTGCAGCGCGCCGCGGTGGTTGCTGTCTTCGTCGCCGCCGGGTGGCTGGCGAACGGTATCATCGGGCCGATGTCGGTGACCAAGGTCGTCGCCTCGCCGCAGCCGCCCGCCTATGTCGACGACGCAGTGCGGGCCCACAGGACCACGCTGGTGCGCGAGAGCATGCCGTCGCAGCCCGAGGCGCCCAATTACAACGCCGGCGAGATTCGCGCCGCGACCGCCATCGTCATGCCGTCGCTGCCCAAGGATTGGAAGGTCCGCGACGTGCAGATCTATCCGTCCCGCTTTGGTCCGAGCGTCGAGATGGCGGTCGAGACGAAAGACATGGGGCTGGTGTCGCTGTTTGCGATCCGGCCTGGAACCTTCGACGTTGTCAAGCCGACGATCGCGCCCTCGGGCGACATTTCATCGGCCTATTTCCAGATCGGCGATGTGGCTTATGCGGTGGTCGGACGAAGCGAGGTCCACGACCTCGACCGCGCCGCAGAGACGCTCGCCAAGACGCTCTACTGATCGATCCACAAAGGAGAACGCAAATGAACACCCCCAATCTGGGATATCGCGTCGGCGCCGGCGCCCAAACCGGAGCCGTCTTCGACGAGGGCCTGCGCCAGCATATGCTGCGCGTCTACAACTACATGGGTGTCGGCCTGGTGGTCACCGGCCTCGTCGCCTTCATGATCTCGTCGACGCCGGCGCTCTACGTGCCGATCTTCTCCAGCCCGCTGAAATGGGTGGTGATGCTGGCACCGCTCGCCTTCGTCATGCTGTTCTCGTTCAAGATGCAGACCATGTCCGCGGCGAGTGCCCAGGCGATGTTCTGGGCCTTCTGCGCGGTCATGGGCCTCTCGCTCGCCTCCGTGTTCCTGGTGTTCACCGGAACCAGCATCGCGCGCACCTTCTTCATCGCAGCCACCATGTTCGGCGCCACCAGCCTGTACGGCTACACGACAAAGCGCGACCTGACCCAGTTCTCGTCGTTCCTGATCATGGGCCTGATCGGCGTGGTGATCGCCAGCATCGTCAACATCTTCCTCGGCTCGACCGCGCTGCAGTTCGCCATCTCGGTGATCGGCATCGCCGTGTTCATCGGCCTGACCGCCTGGGACACGCAGACGATCAAGGAACAGTATGCCGAGAATTTCGACGCGGAATCGCGCCAGAAACTTGCCGTCTTCGGCGCCTTCTCGCTCTATCTGAACTTCATCAACATCTTCCAGCTGCTGCTGAATTTCACCGGCGAACGCGAATAACGACTATCCGCTGTGGGCAAGAGCGAGGGTTATTGCTCTTGATGCGGAGAGGTGGCCGGAGGGAGATCCTCCGGCCACAATTCGTTCCTGCAGAACCAGGCTGCACCTTGAGTCCCGAAGCGCTTTTGCTAGTCTGCCCACCGCGCCGGCCTTCAACAACAACCCGCGAGGAAATGTGGCACAGGACAGCCAAACGCTTCATGGCGACGGTATCTCGGCGACCATCGTTGCGCAGGGCGCCGAACTGATTTCGCTGCAAGATGCGCACGGATTCGAATTCCTGTGGCAGGCGGGGCCGGAATGGCGGCGTCACTCGCCGGTGCTGTTCCCGATCGTAGGGCGGCTGGCGGGCGATCATCTGCGCCATCGCGGCCGGACCGATCCAATGACGCAGCACGGGTTCGCGCGCGACAAGCCGTTTGCCTGGGCGCGGAAGGGGCCGCGATCCTGCACGCTGGTGCTCACCGACGATGTCGACACCCGGGCGCGCTATCCGTTCGCCTTTCGGCTTGAAGTGACCTACACGCTGGTCCGCCAGCAGCTTGATGTGACTTTCGACATCACCAACACTGGTGATGAGCTCCTGCCGGCATCGATCGGGGCGCACCCGGCATTCAATTGGCCCTTGCAGCCGGATCAGGCCAAGACGGACTACCGGCTGATCTTTGCCGATGATGAGCCGGCGCCGATCCGCCGCCTTAAGGACGGACTGCTGCTGAAAACGCCACAGCCGACGCCTGTCGAAGGCAACATACTCCCGCTCTCCGAGCGGTTGTTCGACGAGGACGCGGTGATCATGGACCAGCCCGCAAGCTCCAGCGTGCGTTATGCCGCCGAGCGTGGCCCGGCGATCGAGATGTCCTGGCAAGGGGTTCGGGAGTTGGGCGTCTGGTCAAAGCCGGGCGGCGCGCCGTTCCTGTGCATCGAACCCTGGCACGGCCTTGCAAGCCCGGTGGATTTCGATGGTGATTTTGTCGACAAACCAGGCCTGATGCTGATCGCGCCGGGTGCAAGTCGCGTGATGAGCTATCAGGTACGTCTGCTGCCAATAGCCAATTGGAGTGCGCTCAGTGAATTCTGAAACGATCGAGATCTACCATCCACGTGGTGTTTCAAATTTGGGCCAATGGGACATTGGTGGTCTCAAGCTCAAAGTCTATGGTCTCGTCGCAGACAACAAAAAGATCGACGAACCCATGGCGACTCTGGCGCAGTCATTCGTGCGACAGGAGGTTCTGCCGCGTGTGGCGGACGAGGGTGACGAGAATGGCATGGGCTTTGTGATCATTCATCCTGGTGAGCTCGGTGTGTCCATCTTAGCTCACTGGTGGATACAGGGTTCGGTGCTTTGTCAGCACATCTATCGGAAGCTGTATTCCGCAACCGAACCGATGGACACGGTTAAGAGACCTGTTATTGCCTGTGTTCGGGAATTGGCTCTGATGAATGCCGAGCAGGAAGCTTGGCGAAAAACGATGATGAAAGGCGAGCCCAATCCATTGGGATACATGGGCGCTTGGGCTGACTTCGAAGCTGCATAGAGGCTGCTCATGATCGACTATTGCGTGGTCGCCCAGATCGTCGGTGCCCAATGAAGCTGTACTTCAGCCGCAATCCCAATCCTCGATTGGCGGTCGCGGTCGCACGCTATCTCGAAACGAAACTGGACTTCGAATTCGCCTCGCCATTCGCTGCCGGGCAAATGGAGAAATTTCGCCGGTTAAATCCCAACCTCTCACTGCCCATCCTTGTGGATGATGAGGGAAAGAGCCTCTGGGAGGCAGACGCCATAGCCTGCAGGCTGTCGCGCCACGCGCATTCGGATTTCTGGCGTACCGGCGATGACGAACCCGAGATGATCCGGTGGCTCAGCTGGGGCAAAGAGCACTTCGCACTCGCTTGCGACACGGTGCATTTCGAACGTGGGACGAAACAGCGGTACGGCATCGGCCCGATCGATCAGAAGCGGGTGGAGGAGGGCCTGAACCAATTCCATACGGCTGCGGCAATACTCGACGCCGTGCTTGCCGAGCGGCAGTGGCTGGTCGGCAATTCGGTTTCCTATGCCGATTTTCGAATGGCGACCTTCCTACCGTTCAACGACGCCGCCAGACTGCCGCTCGACGACTATCCCTCTGTCAGCCGCTGGTACCGTCGACTTGAAGACATCGACGCCTGGCGTGACCCTTTCAAAGGGATGGATGCACCCGAATTGCCGCCGGTGCCGCAAATGGCCGTCGCGGACCAGCGGTGAGAACGCGCGCGAAGAGCAGCGCAGCAGGCCGAACCTACCAAGGCGATGATGTGCGGGGGACCGGATGAACATCTATGTCCTGAGCGTGATCGAAGGACAGGAATGGGTCCTTCCTCGGCAGGCGGACGACTACCAGCTGTTTTCGACGCTCTGCGGCCGGAAGCAGACACAATGGCATCCGCCCAGGATGGAGATCCTGCGCGAACACGACGACGGTACGCTCCGGCAATATTCAGATTTTCCATGGCTTGGCGAGCATGTGCTCATCCTGCGGGCGAGGGCGTCGAAATTGCTTCGGCCAACCCTCGAACCGTACGGTGAATTCCTGCCGCTTCCTGCTGACGAGCCAATATCGCTCTTCAATGTCACCACCGTGATCGATGCGCTGGACGAGGAACGTTCAAAGATCGTTCGCTTTGACGATGGCGGCATCATGGTGATCGAAAGCCTCGTCCTTCGAGCGGACGCAATCGGCGGTACCGAGATATTCAAGCTGCCCGAGCGTGCCGACGGGGTGCGAATATCCGATATTTATCTGCAGGAGACGATCGTACGCCGGATCGGGGAGCTTGGGCTCAAGGGCATTGCTTTCAACCTGGTCTGGAGCGACGAGCCGGTCGGACGAGGCAGGATCGAATACCCAGGTGCCAAAAAGGGCATTTCAACCGCAAGCTCGCTCACGCGCTTTTGGGCCGCTCTGCGGCGAAGAGCGGGATTTTGACATCAAACCTGCCGGACGACGGTGCCGACCACATTGACGAGAAGGCGCGCGGCGGTCCGCGCTGACAGGCCGTCAATATCGGCCGGAGGATAGAACTCGACAAGGTCGAATCCTGCGATCCTGGCCCGTTTGCCGAGGCCGGCGATCAGGTCGATTACCTGCGTGTAGGTGAGGCCGCCGGGTGTACGCGCCGCCACGCCCGGCATGATGCTTGGATCAAGGCTGTCGCAGTCGAGGGTGACGACGACCCGCGCGGCTTTCGGAATATGCCGGAGCGCGGCTTCGACGCCCTGGGCATGAACCTCGCGGGCGGTCACGAAGCGGCTGCCATAGCGCCGGGCTGCTTCGATTTCGGCGATGCGCGCGCTGCCGACGCTGCGCAGACCGACCTGCACCATGCCGGCGACATGCGGCATCTCGCTTGCCCTGCGCATCGGGCTCGAATAGCCGTGGCGTTCGCCATGAACCTCGTCGCGCCAGTCTATATGGGCGTCGACCTGCAGGACCCAGACCGGCCCGTGCTCTGCAAAGCCGGCGAGGAAGGGAATGGTCATGGAACAGTCGCCGCCGATCAGGATCGGCACAGCCGGCAACGTCAGGATCTCGCGCGTTTTTGCCTCGATCCTGGCCCGGTTGCCGGCATTGTCATGCATGGTGGTCAAGATATCGCCGGCGTCGATGCAAGAGGCCGGCTTGCCGTCGAACAGCGGGCCGCCAAGATCGAAATCCCAGTGCTCGACGAATGCGGCATCGTCCTGGCTGGCAGCACGGATGGCGTTGGCGGCCAAGGCATAGCCGCTGCTGTCCCTGCCGGGATAGGTGCTGCCGTGACCGGCCCCGAAGATTACCGCACGAGGGACGTGGCTATCTGCAAGACGGTCGGGAAAGCCGAGAAAGGGAGGCGAGGGGGTCATGCCTTTATGGTCCTGATAG